>CALPRR020000215.1 GCA_943326025.2 Candidatus Kuenenia stuttgartensis
AATCCCATTTCATTTTTTGCCCAGACAAAAATTGAATCTTGTTGTTTGTCATCAAAGAAATCAAAAAATGAACCTTCAGAAAGTACAATGTATTTCATTGCTTCCATCTGATCAGGAATACCAGCCATTTCCATCACTAAAGCATCAGATTTTTCAACGATTTTAGATAATTTACCAGGAAAAATGAAATATTCTTTTTCAATTAGGTGCATTGTTCCAAATAAGTAACTGACTTTTTTAGAGTTTGGCGATTCAATTTTCCAAAGTAATGAAGATTCCTTTAAGGGATATTCGTGTTGATTTTTTTGATATGAAAAAGAAACAGTTGTAATTAAAACTACAACTGCTAGTATAAATCGAATTCTTAATGAATAAAAATGCATTTTTTTAAAATGTAATCTCTGCTAAATAATTGTCATCTTTTTCAAATACTCTAGATGCTTTCATTCCACATTTTTTAGCAACTTGAAATAAATTATCGAAATCCACATATAACCAATCAAACCAAGGACCGATTTCTCCTTTAAATTTCATTTGAAAACGGAAATTTCCATAATATTCGCTATTTAAGTCAACCCATAATGCACCATCTTCATCTTCATATAAGTATTTTATGTCAGAAGAGTCACATAAGATTTTTCCTCCTTCATTTAATAATGATTTACAGTGAAGCAAAGTTTGTTCCAAATTAGCTAAAGTTCCTGCGATACCAATTCCATTCATTAACATAGTAATCGTATCGAATTTTTTTCCTTTGAAATCAAAGAAATCAATTTTTTCAGCTTGAATTCCTTTTTCCTTCATGTGAGAAACGGCACCTGCAGAATGATCAATAGCGTATACTTCCAAGCCATTATCCATCATTTCCATAGCATGAACTCCAGCTCCAGCACCAACTTCTAACACTTTTCCTTTAGCTCTTTGTAAAGCAACTTTTTCCAATTCTGGCATCTCTTCAAACTTTCTGAAAAGTACTTCAACTGGAATGATATCATCTTCACATATTTCAGAACTCACAATAATGTCTTCTGGTTTTCTGTTTTTGGCATAATCTAGAATTGCTTTCCCTATTGGATCTCCTGTAAATTTGTTCATCTATTGTAAATGTGTATTGTTGTTTTTATTAGAAAATAATCAAAAATTCAAAATTCAAAATTTTCAAATTGAGCAAAGTCGATTGTAACTGAGCGAAGTCGAAGTTAGTAATCATAGTCATCATATCCGCCCATGTCTTCTTCGTTGTAACCATCTTCATAGTCATCGAATCCAAGATCATCTTCGTCTTCATCATCCGTATATTCTCCACCGAAATCATCATCTTCGCTAACCGTTGCCTCTCTTGAATCTTCAGGTGGAGCCATTCCCATAGATAATGTTACTTGTGGTGTTTCTGGTCCTTCTTTTTCGTAACCGATTAATTCAGCTAAGAAAATCCACATACGCATGAAATCATAAACAAGAATAAATTTTTGATCTGGCTCTGTAATGAGATTTTTGATGACAGCATCTTTCATAACAGATGGAACAGCATCAATCGAATCGTCTTCGTATGACATATCCATCAAGCTTATTTCGTGACCTTTATCCCAATCGTCGTTCGATACATAGAAAGAGGCCATCTGATCACCTTGAAATCTGAAAGATGAAATAATTGCTTTGTAAAAAGTTTCAAAATTCTCTGTATCTTTTATAAGAATGTCTCTAAACACCTCATTTTTTTGTTCAGAATCGAGTAATACTCTAAATTTTAATCCTGGCATTGCTTATTATTTTTTGTCTGTTGTAAAGATATTATTTTTTGGCATTTGAAAATCATTTGAAAGTGTTAATCCCAAATCTTTTCCAATTATGAGCATTTGTTCTAAAGCAGCTTCAAACTCGTTTGGAATTGTCCCTTCTAGTATAGCATCTTTTATCGTTGTTTTGATAACACCTATTTCGTTACAAGGTTTTAAATCAAATGCTTTCATGATTATTTCCCCAGAAACTGGAGGTTGGAAATTACGAATTTGATCTTTTTCTTCAACATCTTTTAACTTCATAGTGACTAACTCAAAATTCTTTTTGTATTTCTGAACTTTGAATTCATTCTTTGAAGTAATGTCGGCATTACATAAAGTCATTAAATCTTCAATATCGTCGCCGGCTTCGAAAAGTAATCTTCTTACAGCTGAATCAGTTACATTTCCTTTTACCAACGAAATTGGTCTTAAATGCAAACGAACTAATTTTTCAACGTATTTCATTTTAGCATCCAACGGAAGTTTTAAACGCTTGAAAATACGATATGTCATTCTTGCACCTAATTCTTCATGTCCATGAAAAGTCCATCCAATTTCAGTGTCAAATTTCTTAGTAGGAGGTTTTGCAATATCGTGCATAATTGCAGCCCATCTCAACCACAATTTATCCGTGTTTTCAGAAATGTTATCTAACACTTCCAATGTATGATAAAAATTGTCTTTATGAGATTTTCCATCGATTGTTTCAACGCCTTGTAAAGCGATCATTTCAGGGAAAAACTGATGCAATAATTTGGTTGAATTCAGTAGTTTAAAACCTCTTGATGGTTCTTCTGCGAGAATAATTTTATTTAATTCATCTATAATTCGTTCACCTGAAATGATATTTAAACGTTCAGCATTTCTTTGCAAAGCATTTAAACTTTCAGTTTCGATTTTAAATCCTAATTGAGTTGCAAAACGAACAGCTCTCATCATTCTTAAAGGATCGTCACTGTAAGTTATGTCTGGATCCAAAGGTGTTCTGATGATTCCTTTTTCTAAATCATCTAAACCATTGAATGGGTCAATTATTTCTCCAAAATTTTCTTGATGTAAGCTTAAAGCTAATGCATTTATGGTAAAATCACGTCTGTTTTGATCATCTGCTAAAGTTCCATTTTCGACAATTGGTTTTCTTGAATCACGTCTATATGATTCTTTTCTAGCTCCAACAAATTCTACATCTAAATCTTTGTATTTGAATTGTGCTGTTCCAAAATTTTCAAAAACAGAAACTTTACTAACTCTCAATCGTGTAGCAATTTCTTTTGCTAAATCTAAACCATTACCAACTACAACAATATCAATATCTTTAGAAGGTCTTTCTAAAAGTAAATCTCTAACAAATCCACCAATTACATATGCTTGTAAATTGTTTTCTGTAACTACTTGAGAAGCAACTTTAAAAACGGGATGTTTAAGGTATGAAGCGTAATTTTTCGTTTTCATAATCGTGCAAAGGTAGTCTTTTAGATAAAAAATTTAATAAAATAGAGTTGAAAGTTGATAATTAAAAGTGATTAGTAAGCGAAATTGAGCGCTTTTTTCAATTTTCTAGGTATTTTTGCCAAAAACTCTGTATGAAAATCTATTTCTCAAAATATCAAGGTACAGGCAATGATTTTGTAATGTTAGATAATCTGAATGGAGATTATGATGGACTTACAATTGGTCAAATTCAAAAAGCATGTGATCGGAGATTTGGAATTGGAGCAGATGGTTTGATGAAAATTAATCGATCAGACAAAGCCGATTTTGAAGTAGATTATTATAATTCGGATGGTTCAAAAAGCTTTTGTGGAAATGGCGCAAGAAGTGCTGTTGCATTTGCTGAAACTTTAGGAATTAATGTTCAAAATACAACTTTTGATGCGATTGATGGATTACATACTGCTTCCAAAATATCTGAAATAGTTGCTTTAGAAATGAAAGA
>CALPRR020000216.1 GCA_943326025.2 Candidatus Kuenenia stuttgartensis
AGAAATAACTGAATATAGAAAAACCTTTAAAGTTTTAGAAACAAGCACTATGACTTTATATTATGTAGATGACAATAAATTTCCATTAGTAAAAATGGAAATCTAAATAATCGAATTACAAAATAACCCAACTTCAGAAGTTGGTGTATAAACCCAATAGGATAGAATATTATTTGTTTTCAACACAGGTCGAAAATCTATTTTTTTTGCAAGGTTCATTATAGTGCGCTGAATTATCAAATTAAGATGCAAATTTAAGATATTACACCATTTTTGTGTAAGTAAAATCCAAAATCAGGAGAGACAGAACACGCAATGATAGTTTGCGAAAATCAAATGGTACCCTATATAGATCAAAAAAATTGGGAGCAAAGCACATTTTTAACGAATTAGAAATAAAAAATTTTTCAAGTAAAATGTTATGTTTTATTTATCGTTTCGTATTACTATTAAATTCCTGATTTTTCAATTCTATTAAAAATTTTAATTCAAAAATTTATAAAAATCATTTTTTTTATTCAATACAAATATTTAGGTTTATGATTATGATTGTTCAATCTTAAAATTCTTTAAAACATATTTTTTTATTCATATATATTTTAAATCCTTCAAAAAAGGATAGGTGAAAACGTATATCCTATTCCAAGATGTGAAACATTAAAAATTTCACCTACTAAAGAAGTCTTTAAAATTTTAGTTTATATAATGTAACTTTTAAATCTATATAAAATGAATGCAAAAATTAACATTAAACCTATCGTTGGGTCTGAGAAAATTTTTAAAATCTCAAATAAACGAATCGAAACTGGTGTTTCTACTAAAAACAAATCTGGAAAAACATTTTCTACAATTGAAGATTTAGAAACCACAAGAATCACTTATCAAACTATAGTAAGTTCGATTCCAGCAAAACCAGGAATTTTGATTATCACTGGTCACTATAAACACTCGCAAATCACTTTAGAAGTTTTAAAGTCTGAAGAAAGTATTCGATCTGCTTTTTCAAGACCTCAAAATAATAATCGTTTTCAAACTCTACTCAACTACTTCAAAGATCAATTATTTGATCACATCGAGATTCAACTTGCAAAAGCAAGTTGAATCTCATTTCAAAAAAATAAAAAATCAGAATAAATACTCCTTGTAGATTCACTTTAAGATAATCATTTTTATAAATAATCATTTTTTAAAAATTCATAAAATGAAATCAATATTAACATTAATACTAATTATGGCATGCAATTTATTAGTTGCAGAACCTCTTGAAGCAGTTTTGATATTAGGAACTAATTTAGATCAAGCAAAACAATATTCTCATTTAGCAGAACTTGAAAGGATTTCTTCCTTTTTTAGTACTAAAAATGTTATAGTTCATAAATTTTATGCGGGAGATGCTAAATGGGAAGAAGTAATAAAGGTTTCTCCTAGATGTAGTTTCTTTATTTATTTTGGTCACGGGGGTATGAAAAACTTTCTTAATATGAATGGATTTGTAGATTCTAATAAAATAGTAAGAGATCTAAAACTAAAAAACAATGCAATAGTATTATTAGGACACTGCTGTTTTTCTGCAGGATCTTCATCTAGCGACGATAGCCAGATATCTTTATCAACATCTAAGAAAAGAGTAATGTCAAGGTCCTCTGTATTTTTTAAGACCGGTGCTTCAGTATATTATTCAAATAACTTTGTAGAGGGAATACTAATATTTCTCATTAATTTATATCAAGGTGAATCTATAGAAGGATATCATAGAAACTTTATAAATGGAGGGCTTTTTAGATCTCCTGAGATATCTATGAGAGAAGAAATAAGTGAGGACTATAAAAAAGATAAACATCTTTTTTTATACTCTGATAGATTTAAGGGAGAAAAATACAGAACCTATGATTTGTGTATTATAGGGGATCTAGAATTTAATATAAATTATTTAAAATAGTCCAGAATTATCCGATGTTTTATTTGAAAACATCTTCATTATGTAACATAAAAATAGATAATTATGAAAACTCTATCTTTAATATTCGCTTTAACAGTTTCTTTAATCTGTTTATCTCAAGAAGAATCAATTTCTATTGAAACATCTCCATCATGGCAGGAAGCTCATGACAATTATGATATTAAAATTCCGGAAGGAAAAAAATTCGTACACGTATCAGATGATGTTTTAGCATTGTATAATAATCTAACATATCTTCCAAGTGATAAGGAAAGTGTCTCTGCTTTAGTAAAAAGTGATAGTTTAGATACACTAGTAAAGATGCTTAATATAGATATTAAAAATATTGATAAATTCAAAAAGGAATTACTAACATTAAAGGTACAAATCGGTCACGGATTATATACAGTAGACTTTGACACTAAGGATCAAAAAAAAGTTGAAACTATAATGATGCTCTCTAGATCACTTCGTGAATCTTTAGACAAAATGAATGCAATGGGATATGATTCAAGTCATGGCTTAGGAATGTACAATAAAGACTTTTCTACTATTTACTATACAATAGATGGTTTCTATTACAGTATTAAAAAATTAAATTCAACGGAATCAACATTATCAATTATAGTACCAGTACCAAAAGAAAATAAAGTCGTAGAAGCATTAAAAAATTCTGGATTGTATTAACGAATTACCATGTAATAATAAAATCATTATTTTTATCATAAAAACTTAAAATTAAATATCATGTTAACACTTGAAGAATATAATAATTTATGGAATGACCATTTTGCTGGTAAAAATGGACTAGGCGTACAACCAATGCCACCCTATAATGAATATCTAGAAGCTGAAAATATGCTTGAAGATTATCTTGATATTTTTAGAGGGGTAAACACTAGAAATGAAAGAGGTAACGGTCGTAATGAATGGTATTACGAGCACCCTTTTTTTAATGGAGATACGCCAAAACTAACAGAAAAACCATGTATTAAATATATTATGATTGGGGAGGCGAGACCACTTCCAAATTGTTTTGATTTTAATGATTGTTTACCAATCAATGGTGATACAAGTAATAGCTACTTTTATAATATTAGTCATATAAATCAAACACCATGGTTAAATTCACCAAGAATTGCTTGGAATTGTCCACCATTTAAACCTTGTCCATCGAATAAAATAGAAACACTTTTATGCCTTGCTTCAAAAGGAGTTTTATTATTAGATTTATTTCCTTTCGCAATTAGATTCTCAACGAATTTAAGAACAAGTTTAAATAATAATGGAAGTACTTTAAATTTTTGGAATAATAAATCAAATCCTTATAATTTAGAAGATCGCTTAAGAAATATAAATAATTTATTATGTAATGATTGGGATTTGTGTTTGGTTGCACCTTGTAAAACATCTTGTTTTATTCTATCAAATGGATTTCCAATATTAGTAACAGCTACTGCAGGATTACATCCAACCACATTCTATGATATCTTAATCGATCCAACTAGATGCGTAGGCTGTAATGATCCTTTAAATTGCAATAAATGGAGAAAAATAGCTATTGCTCAACAAGGTCCAAGTGCACATCTTTTAGGTTCTTGCTTCGGTTTATGACAAAAAAGAACATATAAAAACAAATCATAATCTTTTTATACAAATAGTTTATAAACCATGTACCATATAATAGATATTGAAGGAAAATAAAAATTGAGGTTTATAATCATGACCTTGAAGGTGTATAT
>CALPRR020000217.1 GCA_943326025.2 Candidatus Kuenenia stuttgartensis
AAACAGTTTTATAATTATTTGATTACCATTTTTTTAAGTATTTATGGACTTCCCTCCTTGAGGAGGGATTAAGTGAGATGACAACGATAATATCTAATAATGAAGAAACTTTACAAAATGATGTTCACGACTGTCATCCCCCCCCTCTATTGCCTTTCAATGGGAAGTCTAAAATAATTATCAGAAATGGGAAAATATAAATCAATACCTAAACTCCAATTCCTCATTCTACAAGAAATGTTTAACTTTCCGAAAAATTTGAAAAATGGATTTAAATCTTAAAAATAAAGTTGCCGTAGTTTGCGGAAGTACACAAGGTATTGGAAAAGCGACTGCTACTGAATTAGCTCGTTTAGGAGCATCAGTTGTTTTGGTTGCTCGTAACGAAGAAAAATTAAAAGAAGTTGCTGGTGAATTAGATTCAACGAATGGTCAAAAACACTCATACATCATTGCTGATTTTTCAAAACCTGAAGAATTAAAAACGACAATCGAAAGTTGGGCAAATGCTGGAAATAAAGTTCACATTTTAGTAAACAATACTGGCGGACCAAAAGGTGGGCCAATTATCAATGCAGGGATTGATGAATTTTACAGTGCTTTCAATCAACATTTGATTTGTAACCATATAATGGTTCAGGCTTTGTATCCAATTATGAAAGCTGAAGGTGGAGGTAGAATTATCAATGTGATTTCTACAAGTGTGAAACAGCCATTACATAATTTAGGTGTGTCAAATACGATTCGTGGAGCTGTTGCAAGTTGGAGTAAAACATTGGCAAATGAATTAGGTCAATTCAACATTACTGTAAACAATGTTTTACCGGGAGCAACAAATACAGATCGTTTACAAACATTGGCAAAAATTAAATCAGATCAAATCAATGGAACAGTTGATGAAGTTTTAGAAGAAATGGGTTCTGAATCTCCAATGAACCGAATTGCAAATCCAGAAGAAATTGCAAATGCTATTGCATTTTTAGCATCTCCTGCTGCAAGTTATATCAATGGAATCAATGTTCCTGTTGATGGCGGCAGAACGAAATCATTGTAGAATACAATTATTAAATAAATAATAAGCAGTGAGTGATTTAATTATTACTCACTGTTTTTTATTTATAGCATATTTATTGAACCAAGTTAGGACTTCATTTATTACTTTTACCTCATGAATATCGAAACATTACAAACTCTAAAAGCATTGCATATCATCTTTGTAGTAAGTTGGTTTGCCGGGTTATTTTATATCGTTCGCTTGTTTATTTATCATACAGAGGCACAAGAAAAACCAGAAATGGAACGTAAAATCCTTTCTGAACAATTCATTATAATGGAGAAAAAATTATGGTGGATCATCACAACTCCTGCTATGATTTTGACGGTTACGTTTGGTTTATGGATAATTATACAAAACAATACAAATTATCTTTCAGAACCTTGGATGCAAATCAAATTGACTTTTGTAGTGTTGTTATTAGTTTACCATTTTGTTTGTCAGCAAATTATGGGAAAATTAAAACAAGGTATCTTCAAATTAAAATCCAACCAATTAAGAATGTGGAATGAAGTAGCGACTTTGGCTTTGGTTGCTATCGTATTTTTAGTTGAATCACAAGGAAGGATGAATTGGTGGAAAGGAACATTAGGTTTTTTTGGCGTTGCTATCGGTTTAATGATTGGGATTAAGATTTATAAAAAAAGTCGACGATAGAAAATAGACATTAGACAAATGAAAAATAAAATCTAGCGTCTAATATCTAATTTCTAACAATCTAATTTCTAAATTAAGTATCTTTACCCTCAACAAAAATTAAGAATCATGTACAATAACATACTTGTTGAACAAAAAGGAGGTATACAGTTGATTACGATTAATCGTCCTTCTCAATTAAATGCTTTAAACAAAGAAACAATTCAAGAATTACATACTGCTTTTGATGTTGCAAATAAAGACGCTAAAACGGGTGTAATCATTTTAACTGGTTCGGGTGAAAAAGCATTTGTTGCTGGTGCAGACATTAAAGAATTTGCAGATTTTTCAGTTGAACAAGGTGGTGAATTAGCTCAAAAAGGTCAAGAACTTTTATTTGACTTTGTTGCAAATTTATCAACTCCTGTTATTGCTGCAGTTAATGGTTTTGCTTTAGGTGGTGGATTAGAATTAGCAATGGCATCTCACATTCGAGTTGCTTCAACAAATGCTAAAATGGGTTTACCTGAAGTTTCATTAGGAGTAATTCCTGGATATGGTGGAACACAACGTTTGGCGCAATTAATCGGAAGAGGAAAAGCAAATGAAATTGTATTCACTGCTGGAATGTTAACTGCTGAAGAAGGTTTAAAATGGGGATTAGTAAATCACGTTGTTGAACAAAAAGACTTATTAGCAAAAGCGGAAGAAATCGCTTCAAAAATATTAAATAATTCAGCTTTGGCGATTGCTTCAGCAATTCGTTCTATTAATGCTAACTTCGAAGATGGAGTAGACGGATTCGAAGTAGAAATTGCTGAATTTGGAAAATGTTTCGGTACTGCTGATTTCAAAGAAGGAACAGGAGCATTTTTAGAAAAAAGAAAACCAAGTTTTAGAAATTAATGTCTAACCCGATAAAAAAATTATTGGGTCAAACGGCTATGTATGGCCTTCCGAGTATTATCGGGAGGCTATTGAATTTTCTGTTGGTACCACTTTACACGGAAGTATTTGCTAAACCATCTCACTATGGAGTTGTATCTGAATTATACGCTTGGGTTGCATTTTTAGTGGTCATGCTTACTTTTGGAATGGAAACATCTTATTTCCGTTTTCTCCAAGTGAAAGAAGATAAAACACAAGTTTTCCAAAACAGTTTTTTGACTGTGATTGGGGTCAATGTTATTTTCTTTTTACTCTTACTTCTTTTCAATCAGAACATTGCAGATGTTTTGCTCTTTTCTGATCATGTCGAATACATCATTCTATTAGGTGCAATCGTTTGTGTGGATTCAATTTCTGCTTTGCCTTTGGCCAAATTAAGAGCGGAAGAAAATGCTAAAAAATTCGCCTTTATTCAATTCGCTTCGATTGGTGTAAACATCGGTTTGAATCTGTTCTTGATGTTGTTTGTGTTCAATCCTGCTCGTCCAGAAGAAGGAGTTTTATTTATTTTGTTTGCCAATTTATTTGCTTCATTAGTAAAACCACTTTTTCTTTACAAAGACTTTTTACATATCAAATTAGCCTTTGAACCACAGTTAGCCAAAGAAATGATTATTTATGCATTTCCTTTGATGGTGGGTGGATTTGCAGGAATAATCAATGAAACGATTGACCGTATATTATTAAAACATATTATCTACGAAGAAGGGAATCCAGCATCTTTGATTAAAGCAGAGACACAGGTCGGAATATACAGTGCTTGCTACAAACTTTCAATGTTAGTAACAATTTTAATACAAGCTTATCGTTATGCCGCAGAACCATTCTTTTTTGCACAAGCGAAGAGTGAAGACAAAAATAAAATTTACAGTAAAGTGATGAATTACTTCGTTGCTGTAGTTTGTTTGGTCTTTTTATTGGTTTCGTTGAACATTGATTTTTTCAA
>CALPRR020000218.1 GCA_943326025.2 Candidatus Kuenenia stuttgartensis
ATGAAGAATTTATATTTTAAGTTGAATTTTATTCTTTTTTAACAGTATGTTGAGTGATAAAAAACTACATTTACCCATATTCTAAAAATGTAGTTTCATGAACGCAAACATTCCTAATTCAGATAAAAAGAGAGTCGTAATTGTTGGTGGTGGATTTGGTGGACTTAAACTAGCTCAAGATATTTCCAAAGAATACTTTCAAGTTGTATTAATTGATCGAAATAATTATCATCAATTTCAACCTTTGTTTTATCAAGTTGCAACAGCAGGTTTGGAACCAAGTTCAATTGCTTTCCCTTTTCGAAAAATTTTCCACAATAAAAAGCATTTTCATTTTAGATTAGCAGAAGTAAATAATGTTAAAGTAGAAGCTAAAATCATAGAAACAACTATAGGTGAAATTCAATTTGATTATTTAATAATTGCAACAGGAGCGGATACGAACTTTTTTGGAAACGAACAGATTCAAAAGTTTGCAATGCCAATGAAAAGTATTTCTGAAGCTTTATCAATAAGAAATACCTTATTTCAGCGTTTAGAAGATGCTGTGAATGCAAATACTGAAGAGGAAAAAGAAAAATGCATGAACATCGTAATTGTTGGTGGTGGACCAACAGGTGTTGAAGTTGCAGGTACTTTAGCTGAAATGAGAAGTTATATTCTACCAAAAGACTATCCAGAAATGGATTTCAAAAAAATGAAAATTGTATTGTTGGAAGGCTCTCCAAGAGTTTTGAATGCAATGTCTGATGAATCTTGTGTAAAAGCAAAAGAGTATTTATTGAAATTGGGTGTAGAAGTTCATAACAATACAAATGTTGTTGGTTATGATGGTGAGTATGTTACATTAAAAAATGAAAGCAAAATCCCAACCAAAACATTGATTTGGTCTGCAGGTGTTAAAGGAAATAGTATTTCTGGTTTTGAAGAAAGTGTTTATCTTCCAGGAGGTCGATTTGCTGTAGATGAATTCAATCAAATTTTAGGGACGAAAAATATATTTGCGCTTGGAGATGTGGCGTGCATGCAATCTGAAAAGTATCCGAAGGGACATCCTCAAATGGCTCAACCTGCAATTCAACAAGGGAAAAATCTAGCTAAAAATTTAAAAAGAATTGCAGAAAATTCAGATTTGATTCCTTTTGAATATAAAGATTTGGGAAGTATGGCAACTGTTGGAAGAAATAAAGCAGTTGTTGAATTACCAAATTACAAATTTCAAGGATTTTTTGCTTGGGCGGTTTGGATGGTTGTACATTTAAAATCAATTTTAGGAATTCGAAATCGATTTCTTGTTTTCTTGAACTGGGTTTGGAATTATTTAACGTATAATCTTTCTTTGAGATTGATTATTACGCATAAAAAGAAGTAAATAGATTGGATTTAAGATTTTAAGACTCAAGATTCAAAGACTAAATAATATAAAGTCTTTGAATCTTGAGTCTTGTAGTCTTTTCTCTTTAAATTACTACTCTGCAATCAAAATATAATTATTCTTCTTTCCTTTACCTAGAAGAACATATTTCCCATTAATTAAGTCGTTTTCAGAAAGCATAAATCCTTCGTTAACTTTTTCTTTATTAACTGCAATTGCATTCGCTTTTAATTCTCTTTTAGCTTCTCCATTCGAAGAAATAAAGTTTGATTTTCCAACCAATGCATCAATGATACTCAAACCATCAGCAATTGCTGTTTTTTCAATTTTAGCTTGAGGTACTCCTTCAAATACTGCTAAAAAGTCTTTTTCAGTTAATGACTTTAAATCTTCTGAAGTAGATTTTCCAAAAAGAATGTTTGATGCAGTAATCGCTGCTTTTAAGGCTTCTTCACCATGTACTCGAGTTGTTACTTCTTCAGCAATTGCTTTTTGTAAAATTCTTAAATGTGGCACTTCATTGTGTTCAGCTTCAATTTTTTCAACTTCTTCTTTTGAAAGTAAAGTATAGAATCGCACTAATTTTTTAGCATCCTCATCTGAAGCATTTAACCAAAATTGGTAGAAAGCATAAGGAGATGTTTTTTCTGGATCTAACCAAACTGTACCAGATTCTGTTTTACCAAATTTTCCACCATCCGACTTAGTTAATAATGGACATGTAAATGCAAATGCATCTCCACCATTTTTTCTTCTAATTAACTCTGTTCCAGTCGTGATATTTCCCCACTGATCAGAACCACCAAATTGTAATTTACAATCGAAATTTTTGTTCAAATGCACAAAATCATTTCCTTGTAATAACTGGTAAGAAAACTCAGTAAATGAAATTCCTGTTTCGATTCTCTTTTTAACAGAATCTTTTGCCATCATGTAGTTCACCGTGATGTGTTTTCCAACTTCACGAATAAAATCGATGAATGACATTTCTTTCATCCAATCTAAATTGTTTACTAAAATAGCGGCGTTATCTCCTGTTTTAAACTCTAAAAATTTTTGTAATTGAGCTTTTACACCGTCGATATTTTTTTGTAATGTCTCTTCATCCAATAAATTACGTTCAGCAGATTTACCCGAAGGATCACCAACCATTCCTGTTGCACCACCCACTAAAGCAATTGGTCTATGACCAGCTAATTGAAGGTGCTTCAATAACATAATTGGCAATAAATTTCCAACATGTAAAGAATCTGAAGTTGGATCGAAGCCACAATAACCAGTTGTCATTTCTTTGGCTAATTGTTCTTCCGTTCCAGGCATGATATCTTGAATCATTCCTCTCCATTGTAATTCTTTAATGAAATCTGTAAACATGTTTATTGTATTAATTCAGTTATAATTTTCTATTTAATCTAAACTCAAGCAGTCGATTTAGATTATTCTAATATTTTTTTGATGTCTGGTTTGAAATACAATTCAGACTTCATGATTTTACCATCTTCTCTATAAATTGCTTTTCCATTTTCATCCAATTTACTCATGTTTGAACGTTGGATTTCTTCAAAAACTTCAGCAATTTTATGTTGCAAACCATGTTTTAAAATAGTCCCGCATAAGATATACAATTGATCACCTAAAGCATCAGCAACCTCAACAAGATTTCCTTCTTTTGCAGCTTCCAAATACTCATCATTTTCTTCTTGCATCAATCGGTGACGTAGTTCAATCTCGTTGATAGACAAATCAGTCGTAGGTTCATAATTATTTTGAATTCCAAATGCATCATGGAACGTTTCTACAGCTTTAATTGTTTCTGCTAATTTCATTTTTTGTAAATTGGTTATCAAAGTTAAATAATTTAATAGGGAATACCAATTTTAGGGATAAATAGAAAAAGATTTTGGTATTTTAGCGCTAAATATTATCAGAAACATGATTGAAGCAAAGTTTGGAAAGTTTAAAGAAGAAATGTTTTTAATTCAACAAGATGTTAACGCTGCTTTTTTTGAAAGAGCAATTAACAGAATTGAAGATTTAATTGAACGTTTTCCAGATAGAGCGGAACCATATTATGAAATGGGGCGATTAAGTTATAATTTCTGGAGAAATGATGAAGCTGAAAAAAATTACAGTAAAGCCATCGAAATAGATCCAACTTATTTTCCGACGTACACTCAATTTGCATTAATTTTAATA
>CALPRR020000219.1 GCA_943326025.2 Candidatus Kuenenia stuttgartensis
AAAAGCCTCACCATTAAAACCTGCTATACACGGGAAATTACTTTCCTTTTTTTCATTTGTAGTTTCCCAATTTTGATAGCGTTGAAAATTCAAATCTGAAAGTTCGACTGAAATATGCATCATTTCACTTAGTTTTTTTGATGAAACTTTTTTTAGTTTCTTCACTAAAACCTCTGTCTCTTTTATAAAATGAGGAATAGAAAATCCTTCCTCAATATTAATAGGTTTATATTCAATTGACTTTGCTGGAGAAATAATTACTTTCATGAACTTACAATTAATATTTTTGAACAAAATAACACAAAAAAAAGCGGACATTCATCCGCTTTTAATATTTTAAATTAATTAATAAAAATTAATTCAAGCTATTCAATTTATTAATAAATTCTAAAGCTGACTCTTCAATTTTAGTGTTAATTGGAGCAAAATCTTGTTTTGTTTTTGCTTTGCTAATTTCAGCTAAAACAGCATCTTGAAAATCTGCAGCTTCATTGATGATAACATTCGTTTTTTCAGTTTTAGTTTCATCAAATAATTGAATTGTAAAACATTCTTCAACGATATCAAATACCATATTGTTTAACGCTTTTTTAATATACTTTCTACTTGCCATATTTTTTATTTTTTTTACAAAATTAAACTATTAGCAGATTGAAAACAAATTATTTTTCAATCTGCTAAATTATTTTTAAGCTTGCGCTTCTTCTTTTCTCTCTGGTTTTGGTAATAAAACTTTACGAGATAATTTCCATTTTTTAGTTTTGATATCTTTACCAACTACTTTAAAACGAACAATATCTCCTTCTTTTACTAAACCATCTAATTTTTCTAATTTTTCCCAAGCAAATTCAGAAATATGAATTAAGCCATCTGTTCCTGGTAAAATTTCAACGAAACATCCGTAAGCTTGAATCGATTTAACTTTTCCTTCGTATTCAACACCTTCTTCAACAGTTGGAGGGAATGCGATTAATTTAATTCTATCCAATGCAGCTTTCATACTCGCTCCATCATTTGACATTACAAGTACTTTACCTTCTCCAGTTTCTAATTCTTCAATAGAAATTGTAGCTCCAGTATCTTTTTGAATTCCTTGAATGATTTTTCCTCCAGGTCCTATAATAGCACCAATCATATCATTTGGAACAACCAACATTTCAATTCTTGGAGTTTGAGGTTTTAATTCTGGATTTGGAGTTGCAATTGTCTCTACAATTTTATCTAAAATATGTAATCTACCTGCTCTTGCTTGGTTTAACGCTTGAGTCAATACTTCGTAAGACAATCCGTCTACTTTAATATCCATTTGACAAGCTGTGATTCCTTTTGCTGTTCCTGTTACTTTGAAATCCATATCACCTAAGTGATCTTCGTCTCCTAAGATATCTGACAATACGCAGAAAGCTCCAGTTTCATCAGCAACTAATCCCATTGCAATACCTGATACTGGTGCTTTAATTTGAACCCCACCATCCATTAACGCTAATGTTCCAGCACATACTGTCGCCATTGAAGAAGAACCATTAGATTCTAAAATATCAGAAACGATACGAACTGTATAAGGATAATTATCTGGCAACACTTGTTTCAATGCTCTTAACGCTAAATTTCCATGTCCAACCTCTCTTCTTGAAGTTCCTCTTAATGGGCGAGCCTCACCAGTTGAGAATGGAGGGAAATTATAATGTAACATAAATGTTTCAGTACCTCTAAAAGTTGCACCGTCTAACAATTGTTCATCTTGTTTACCACCTAAAGTTAAAGTAGTTAATGATTGTGTTTCACCTCTCGTAAACACAGCTGAACCGTGAACCATTGGTAAGTAATCAACTTCAGCCCAGATTGGACGAATTTGATCAAATGCACGACCATCTAAACGTATTTTTTCGTGTAACATTACATGACGAACTGCTTTTTTCTTAGCATCACTGAAGTAAGTAGAAATTAATCCACCTTTTTCAGCTAATTCTTCTTCTGTAAAAGTTGCTTTTAATTCAGTTTTAACTGCATCAAATAATTCAGTTCTAGTAACTTTTGAAGCTAATCCTTGACGAGCTACTGCTTTACATTTCTCCATTGAGAATTCAGTAACTCTTGTTCTTAATTCTTCATCGTGAGTTTCGTGAGAATAAACTCTTTTTGGAGAAGAAGTTGGTATTTGAGCAGCAAAATCAAGTTGAAATTGACATTGTTCTTTAATTGCTTCATGAGCTAATTTAATTGCTTCCACCATTTCAGCTTCAGAAATTTCTTTCATCTCACCTTCTAACATGTTTACATCTTTCGCTGTACCAGCAATAACAACATCCATATCAGATTTTTTCATCTCTTCCATTGTAGGATTGATGATAAATTGTCCATCTACTCTACCGATACGTACTTCAGACATTGGACCGTTGAAAGGAATATCTGAAACAGCAATCGCTGCTGAAGCAGCAAAACCTGTTAATACATCTGGATTATTTATTCCATCGTAAGAAAGTAATTGAATCATTACTTGTACTTCAGCATGATAATCATCAGGAAATAATGGACGAAGTGCTCTATCCACTAAACGCATTACTAAAACTTCACCATCTGAAGGACGTGCTTCACGACGAAGAAATCCACCAGGTATTTTACCTGCTGCAGAAAATCTCTCTCTGTAATCTACAGTTAACGGAAGGAAATCAACTCCTTCTTTTGCGTCTTGTGACGATACAACAGTTGCAAGTAACATAGTATCTCCCATTCTTACTACAACAGCACCATCTGCTTGTTTTGCCAATTTTCCTGTTTCAACAGAGATTTCTTTCCCTCCTGTTACAATCGATTGTTTAATTCCTAATTTCATATTCTCTCTGTTTCAAATGTATGACCTGAATGGTCGGTAAAAAATATAAGAAGGGCAACCGAACTACTTCGACTGCCCCCTCTTCAATAAATCCAACTAGCGTTAATTAACGACGTAAGCCTAATTCTTTAACTATAGCACGGTATCTTTCGATATCATTTCTTTTCAAGTAGTCTAATAAACTTCTACGTTTACCAACTAATAACTGAAGTGCTCTTTGCGTTCCATAATCTTTACGATTATTTTTCAAATGCCCAGTTAAATGGTTAATTCTAAAGCTAAATAAAGCAATTTGAGCTTCTGATGAACCTGTGTTTGTTTCGTTTCCTCCGTGTTTAGCGAAGATTTCTTTTTTTACTTCTGTTGTTAAATACATTCCAATATTTTTTAATGATTTTTATGTAGTCGACTTTTCGACGTTGCAAATATACTCAATATTTCAATAAATCAACTTGTTTGTTTGATTTATTTTAATTTCTAAAAAATTTCAACGACTTACCAAGTATTTCTTTTAAATGATTTCTTTCAACAATATAATCTAAAAAACCATGTTCTAAAACGAATTCAGAAGTTTGAAATCCATCTGGTAAATCTCTACCTATTGTTTCTCTAACAACACGTGGACCTGCAAATGCTATTAATGCATCTGGTTCAGCAATATTTAAATCACCTAACATAGCAAAAGAAGCAGTAACACC
>CALPRR020000220.1 GCA_943326025.2 Candidatus Kuenenia stuttgartensis
AAGCAAGTCGCTGCGTCAATTCGCAAAGTGATTGAGGATCGGTATGCACAACTCTATTGGATTCGAGCAGAAATGCATAAATTGAATCGTTATCCGAGTGGACATTGTTTTCCAGAGTTAGTTCAAAAAGAAGACGATAAAATTGTGGCGCAAATGAATGCTTCGATATGGAAACACAATTACGAACGCATCAATCAAAATTTTATTCGTGTTGTAAAAGAACCTTTGCAAGAAGGAACGACTTTATTGATGCAAGTCAAAATTACGTTTCATGAAACATTTGGTTTGAGTTTACAAATCATGGACATCGACCCGAATTATTCGTTGGGTGAATTGCAACGTGAAAGACAAGAAACATTATTGAAATTACAAAAAGAAGGATTGTTGAATCTCAATCAAAAATTGAATTATCCATTGCTTCCAAAACGCATCGCTATTATTTCTGCAGATACCAGTAAAGGACTTTCAGATTTTAGAAATGTCATGGCGAACAATGCAAATGGATATCAATTTTTCATGCATCTTTTTCCAGCTTATTTACAAGGTGATGTTGCCATACCTTCGATCATCGAACAATTGAAAAAAATCGAAAAAGTAAAACATCATTTTGACGTCATTGTAATCGTTCGTGGTGGTGGTGGAGAAGTCGGTTTATCGTGTTATAACAATTACGAATTATGTAAATCCATCGCTCAATTCCCATTACCAATTTTAACAGGAATTGGTCACTCGACAAATTTAACTGTGGCTGAAATGGTCGCGTTCAGAAATGCAATTACACCGACAGAATTGGCAGACTTTTTAATCGGTTCATTTCAAGAAATAGATTTGTATTTAAGAGATAGTCAACGCAGTATTATTTCGGTGACAAAAAACATCATTGAACGTTCAAAATCTGGTTTGACTTCTGAAGTAAAACTGTTTAAAAACGTCACTCAAAAACGTTTGATGGAAACTAAAAACACATTGGTTTCTACCTCATCTTCTATGAAAAGTGGAGTGAAGTTGAGAATGCAAAAAGAACAAGAATTTATCTCTAATTCGCATATATCAATCAAAAGAAGCGTTAAAGAGTTAGTTTCACAACAAAACACGGGATTAAAAACGTATAACGAACGCATTTCAAAAGGGGCCAATTATCTGTTCAAAGAGCAACGAAACGATTTGAATTCAATTGCAGATCAACTGCCAAAATTGACCCAATTTTTTGTACAAAAAAACACAACCATTTTAACACAATTAGAACAAACAATTCGATTAATTGACCCAATTAATGTATTAAAAAGAGGCTATTCAATCGCCTTAATTGAAGGTAAAATTATCTCAGAAAACAACCCAGTTGAACCTGGAAAAACGATGGTTGTAAAAACCCATCAATACGAAATTGAAACAGAAATTAAGAAAATAAAAGAAGAAACTAATTCAGCAAAATAATAAAATAAAGTTGTTATTTACGTACTTAATTAGTAACTTTATTTAAATTTAAAAATTATGAGAGTTGTTAATTATTCTGATTTAAGGTTGAACTTAAAAAAATGGTTGGACATTGTTGTAAATGACGTAGAAGAACTCATCATCAAACGAAAAGACAATAAAGATTTAATTTTAATTTCCTTAGAAGAATACAACGCGTTAAAAGAAACGAGTTATTTACTTTCTGGAAAAAATAGAAGTGTATTATTGAAATCAATTGAGGAATTAAAAGAAGGTAAAACGACTGAAAACAATTTGATTGAGGAATGAAAATAACCTGGACATTAACCGCCTGGGAGGATTATCTTTACTGGCAATCCATCGATAAATCGAAACTAAAAAGAATAAACGAATTAATTAAAGCAATAACACGAGAGCCTTTTAAAGGAATTGGTAATCCAGAAGCATTGAAACACGATTTACAAGGCTTTTGGTCAAGACGAATAGATAGCGAACATTGTTTGGTTTATCAAATCCGAGAAAATACGCTTTGTATTATTGCTTGTAGATACCATTATTAAATTATGAGCAACGAATTAAATTATACAGATGCTTTTGACGAATTACAAAACATCGTTTCAGAAATTGAAGATGGAGAAATTTCAGTAGATGAACTTTCAATCAAAGTGAAACGAGCTTCGGAATTGATCAAAATTTGTAAAAATAAATTGACTTCCACAGAAGAAAATGTGAACCAAATTTTAAAGGAATTGGAAGAGAATTAGTTTGGGATTCTTATACCTATTTGATAATTCATAATAGAATATTACGCCCTTTCAGGGCTGAAGGAGGGAATGGTACACTGAGAGCATAACAACATGGGACTTCGATCCTTGTTGAACGATATCGTCCTTACAGGACTAATTAATTACCTTGATTGTAAATAATTACTAAAGCTATTGATAGTAATGTTGTTTTTTACTAACTTAGGTAGAGAAATACAAACGAATAATTTATTAATCAATCCTGAAAAGATGCCAACCACCAAAGATAGAGGAATTCTATCGTGGGAATAGTAAGCCTAAAAGAACAAAAAACCAAAATCATGAGTCAATCACTAACTAAAAACTATATTCACATCGTCTTCAGTACAAAATACCGTCAAAAATTAATCTTTCCTCCAGTAGAAGAAGAACTTCATAATTACTTGGGAGGAATCTGTAATAATCTTAAATGTCAAGTGATAAAAGTAGGTGGATATTCTGACCATATTCATATACTATGTGTCCTGTCAAAACAAATTGCATTAATGAAATTAGTTCAAGTGGTAAAATCTAATTCTTCAAAATGGATTAAAACAAAAGGTGATGAATACAAGAACTTTAGATGGCAGGATGGATACGGTGCTTTCTCAGTTAATCCAGCTCAAGTAGAAATCGTTGCGAATTATATAGCCAATCAAAAACAGCATCACGGAATTAAAACATTCGAAGATGAACATCGAGCATTTTTAAAAAAATATAAGATAGAATATGATGAACGATATGTTTGGGATTGAGAATAATAAAATTAATTCAAAATCAACTCCAGCTCGTACCTTCTTTCCCATCTTTCACAACGATACCTGCTGCTGCAAGTCCGTCACGGATTTTATCAGAAGTTGTCCAATCTTTATTTTCACGTGCTGCTTTACGAATATCTAAAACCAAATCCATTACTGGAGCCAATTTTGAATCCGTAGAAGCTTTTGAAAGTGATAATCCTAATACGTCTAATACAAATGAGGTTAATTCAGTAGAAAGTAATTCTAAATCAGCTTTTGAGATCGTAGCGTTTCCGTCTGAAATTGAATTGATGTATTTCACCGCTTCGAAAATATTTGCTAATAAGATCGGTGCATTGAAATCATCACTCATTGCTTTATAAAAACTTGCAACAATTGCTTGAACATCTTGAGAAGAAGTCTCAGCTGTTGGTAATTTTTCTAATTTATCAATCGCTTCAGACAAACGAGAAAATCCTTTTTCTGCGGCATTTAAAGAATCTGAAGTAAAATCCAATGTACTTCTGTAATGCGCCTGCATCATTGAAAAACGAATCACA
>CALPRR020000221.1 GCA_943326025.2 Candidatus Kuenenia stuttgartensis
AATCAAATTGTACTAGCTTAAAATAGCAATAATGAGATTAATCCATCTTATAGAGAACTTAAAACTGTTGAAAAATAATAACCAGATCTGAATTTATAATATAATAAGAAAAATAAATTAAAATATTTTCAAAAAAAAACAGGTTGTTAATACAACCTGTTTCAATATATATTCTTTAATTAATTCGTTTACAACTGACCATCAGAGTGATAAACACCACCTTTAAATACTTTAACTTTCAATAATATTCCGTCTTTATCATATTCGTACACTTTACCTTCCCAAAGTTGACCGTTTTTAAAAGTACCATCTTGCCAAATCTCATCATTTGCATTGAATACTTTATTGTACCCATTTGCTTGAAATTTAATTCCTTTTGTTATAGGGGCTGAAATTTTTGGTGCAGCTTCTTTAGATGCTTTAGTCTCAACTACTTTCACAGAAGGGTTAACCATTTCTTTGTGTTCACTTTTCTCTACACTGCCATCAGCACCATAAACAATAGATTCTTTAACATCTCCATTCTCATAGTAACGAGTTGCTTTACCAACTGGTTTTCCATTTTGAGAAATGTATTCAAACTCTAATTGACCATTAGCGAAATAATATTTAACCGAACCTTGCTCTTTACCAGAATCATTAAATTTAGCTTCGTACTCCTTCACTCCATTATCATAAAATCTGACTAAAGAATCTTTATATTGATTTTTCTCAAAAGTACCGACTTCTTTTATTTTACCATTTGGATAAATCTTCACATAAGAACCTTGTGGTCTGTTATTTACATATTCACCTTTTAATCTAGGAGTAATACCATCATTGTAATATTTAATCCAAAGCCCTTCTTTACGATCGTCCTTATAAGAACCTTCTTCTATTTTACCAGAAGCTGGATAACCTTCTTCAGGTCTATCTCTTCCAAAATAAATCCATTTTCCTTGTTTTTTTCCTTGAGAATCTTTTTTATTTATTTTTTCATCCTGATAAACTCCAGCATAAGCGGAAGAATTAAAAAATAATCCTAGAAACAAAAAAGTAATTATAAAATGTTTAATCATCTTAAACTCAATATTTTTAACATAAGTACACAGACAATGTACAAAAATTTATCCATTAATAAAAGGGAAAGATAGTAAATTTAGCTCAACTAAAAAAAAACTTCGACAAAAGTTGAAGAAATTTCTTTAAAAGATAATTTAATCCAATAAAGCTGGATTAACATTCTCCAACATTATTTCAACCATCTTATCTGTTCCAAATTCTTCCTTCCAACCCCAATCATTTCTAGCATAAGAATCGTCAATTGATTTAGGCCAACTATCGGCAATCTGTTGCCTAAAATCAGGAGAGTAAGTAATTGTAAAATTTGGGACATGTTTTTGAATATTTTCCGCTAATTCAGCAGGAGTAAAACTACATCCGGATAAATTATAAGCTGAACGAATCGAAATGTTTTCTGCAGGAGCTTGCATTAATTCAACAGTAGCTCTAATTGCATCTGCCATGTACATCATCGGCAATTCAGTGTTTTCAGATAAAAAGCAATCATACTTAGCATCTTTTTTAGCTTTATAAAAAATATCTACAGCATAATCTGTCGTGCCACCACCTGGCAAACTTGTGTAAGAAATTAATCCTGGATATCGAATACTTCTTACGTCAACGTTGAATTTCTTATTGTAATATTCACACCATCTTTCTCCCGCTTGTTTTGAGATACCATAAACAGTAGAGGGTTCCATAACGGTATATTGTGGTGTATTTACATTTGGAGTTGTTGGTCCAAAAACAGCTATTGAACTTGGCCAAAAAATTTGTTTTAAATAACCTTCTTTAGCTAAATCAAGAATTGTAAATAATCCTTCCATATTTAATTTCCATGCAAAATCCGGATGTTTTTCTGCTGTTGCAGAAAGCAAAGCTGCTAACAAATAGACATCTGTAATTTCATTTGTAATAACATATTCTCTAACAGCATCTCTATTTAGAATATCCAATTGTTTGTATGGACCATTTTTAATGATTTCTGGACATTCTTCTTTAACATCAGAAGCTATAACTTGTTCAGCGCTATACTTATTTCGCAATGCTAATACTAGCTCTGATCCTATTTGGCCTCCAGCTCCAATTACAAGAATTTTTTTCATGGACAATTTGAATTCTAAATTTAATCTGCAAATCTACAACATCGCATTTGAAAATTATAATTTTCAGGTTAAAAATAAATATTAGTTAAATAAATTTGATAATCGTCATTTATTTATCTAACGTAGATTAGATTTTTTTAATTGATTTTAATATCTTTGTTTGAAACGAAACTTTTATGTGGATAGAATTATCACTTTTGCTGAAATATATGATTAAAAGAAATCCTGAATGAAGTTTTCAAATTAATTAATAGTCATATATTTATTACTCAAAAAGTTAAAAAATGCCATTTTATTATAAATTAGGTGCAATACCACACAAGAGACATACTGTTTTTGAAAAAAAAGAAGGCGGTATTTATTATGAACAATTATTTGGAACTGAAGGATTTCATGGTTTTGCATCTTTGCTTTACCACACGCACCGTCCAACTCAAATTAAATCAATTTCTGAACCAATTGATTTGACTCCAAAAGCTGCAGTAGACAAAAACATATCTTCTCGCATGATCAAAGGTTTCAATGTTCCTGCTAAAGAAGATTTTTTAGAAAGTAGAACTATCTTATTGTTCAACAACGATTTAAATATTGCTTGTGCTGCACCAAAAAAATCTTTAAGAGAATATTTTTACAAAAATGCTGATGCAGATGAGGTAATTTTCGTTCACAAGGGAACTGGTAAATTGAGAACGTTAGTTGGTAATATTGATTTTTCCTATGGCGATTACTTAGTAATTCCAAGAGGAATTATTTACCAAATTGATTTCGACACAGAAGACAATCGATTATTTATCGTTGAATCATTTAGTCCAGTGGTGACTCCAAAAAGATACAGAAATGATTTTGGACAATTACTAGAGCATTCTCCTTTTTGTGAAAGAGATTTACGTGGACCTAGCGAACTAGAGACGCACGATGAAAAAGGTGATTTCTTGATCAAAATCAAAAAAGAAAACGTTTTACATGAAGTAGTATATGCAACTCATCCATTTGATGTTGTTGGTTGGGACGGATATAATTTCCCATATGCCTTCAGTATACACGATTTTGAACCGATAACTGGTAGGGTTCATCAGCCACCACCAGTACATCAAACTTTTGAGGCACATAACTATGTGATTTGTTCATTCTGCCCTCGTTTGTATGATTATCATCCAAAATCAATTCCTGCTCCTTATAATCATAGTAATATTGATTCTGACGAAGTATTATACTATGTTGATGGTGACTTCATGAGTAGAAATCATGTTGAAAAAGGATTTATTTCTTTACATCCAGGAGGAATTCCTCACGGACCTCACCCAGGAGCAATGGAAAGAAGTATAGGTCAAACTGAAACATTGGAATTAGCCGTAATGGTTG
>CALPRR020000222.1 GCA_943326025.2 Candidatus Kuenenia stuttgartensis
CCCTCCTGTAGGCATGCGATTAATCGCATGCCTACAGGAGGGAAAATTAAATTTATTTCTTCACTTTCAATCCAATCACATTCGGTAATGGCCAATAAGTTTTATTATTATCAGTAGGGTAGGTGTTAGATACATAACTACCTACTTTTTCAATCGTTGTTTCACCAACTCTAATGAATAAACTTGTTTCAGGTCCTCCTTCCATGTAAATGGCATTCGTTAATTTTTCAGGATATTTTAGCATAAACTGAATCATTTCGGTATGCGTATAAGGTGAGCGTGTGAAAATGAAATAAACATTTCCTTTTGTATCTTTTGCAGCGATCAACATACTGCACGATTGTTTCTTTTTATCCCAACTTAAAGGATTTCCATCGCAATCTAGCATACGCATTCCTTGTGCACACGAATTGTATTTTGAGTTGATATGATCCCAAGAGGTACATTTCACATCTAAAATATTGAAACATGTATTGTTTACAGTATCAATAGGATTAAAAGCAATTGCCGCATTGTAGCTAGGATTAAAAACAGGATTATTTACATGTTCATGATTCTTTAAAAAACCTTTGCTTTCTAATTGCTTCGCTAAGTTGTACATTCCTGCATTGATTACCACATTCAATTGAAATGAATCGGCCCATTGAACAACGGTTCTTGGAACACTATCAAATTGAGTTGCAGATAGCATCATGTAATCAAATTTTTTCGGATTAAATTTGACAATGCTAACTTTAGAATCTCCTAAAATTGATTTTTTTGGTCCGTCAACTTCGGCATAGAATAAGCCATCAGTTAACTCTGTCCAATCGCTTGAGTAAGTTTGGGTTTGTTTGACAGTATCTTTTGATTGACAATGAAATAATGGAATTGTCAATATAAAGCAAAAGAAAATAAGTTGAATATTACGACGCAGCATTCCAATCAAATTTTTTCGGTTTAAACGGAAATAAGTTAAATAATTCACCAGAATAATAGAATTCATAAGCAATACCCCCAAATGAATGAGGTTTTTCATCAATTTTTATTGTAGATCCTCCTACTTGAGGATTCTTTTTTGGTATCGATTGCGGATAACCAACATTGAACAATGTAGCCAATATTTCTGGTCTGTCGTCAATTGGATAACCAGCTTTTTCCCATTGTACTTTCATTTGTTTTAAAAACAAAGCAGCATACATGTATGAATAGAAATGATTATGAAAATCAGTCAATCGATTGATTCTTTCTGCAGAAGGATTTCCTGTTTTAAAATCTAGTAATTTTTCATATTTTTTACCTAAGTAATAAATGCTGGCATCATTTTTTAAATGACCTTCTATTTGTTTTGCAGTTAATTCTTTAATTCCTGTTACACCAAAAGAAAATTGAGATTCAACCGAAAGTATTTTCAAAGGACCAATCCATTTCTTGAATGCTTCACGACTTGAATTAAACAAACGAATTTGTTCACCTACCAAACATGAAACGATCAAACGAGATTCAACGCCAGTTAAGTTTGCAACTGAATCTATGATTTTATGATCTTTCTCCACAGCAGTTTTAAATACCATCCATTCGTTTATGTTCATCCAATCAAATACACTGCCAGGTTTTCTTTGTTTTTTTTGATCGAGAATTGATTTCTCAAACTGTTCAACTTCAGATAAATATGCTTTGTTATCTTTCAAATACATTTCAGCAGCTGCAATCATTCTCAATACCTCTATTTCATTTTTTGATTTTAAATATGCATTCATAATGAAATATGCATTTTTAGGATAGTACCTATTTAAAATTAAAATACGATGCAAGGCTTCTTGATGTTCAACTTCTTCTGATGTTAAATTTTTCTTGAAAGATTGATTGTATTTATTTCTGATTTCTTGGAAATAGCGTGTATTTGTATCAACAGCACCTAATTCATTTGTCCATTTGAATTTTATGGCTAGGAATGTACCAATATAGAAAACACCTATTAATGCCAAAAGGGTATATCCAGTATAAAATGGAATTTTAAACCACTTACTTTTAAAAAAACGTTTCAATTATAATAATTTTTATTATTCAAAGTTAAGTATTCTTTATTCAGTAGCAATAATATTTTTCGAATTCCGTTAAACATCAAAAACATTATATTAAGAATGAAATCAATATTAATTCATTTTTCAATTACCTTATCCTTATTTTCAATATCTCAAACAAAAACAATATCAAATAATTTGAAGAGAAATTCTTTATATTTTGAAATCGGAGGTCAATCTATATTTTACTCAGTAAATTATGATAAATTAATACATGTCAGAGAAAAAATTCAAACATCATTTACTGTTGGAGCATCAATTGTTCCTAAAAACACTTTTTGTGATTTTGGTATTTCAACACCAGTTTCCTATAATCTTATATTAGGAAAATCAACTCATAAATTTGTAATTGGGATTGGATTGACTCCATTTTATATAAAAAGGTATATTGTTGATGAGATTTCTAGTATGTTCGATTATCAGGGTTTTATGAATTATGGTGGTCAAATCAGCACATATAAAATTAATTATTTAGCTAAAGAATTCTACTTTTATCTTACCCCAAAGTTAGGATATAGATATCAAAAACAAGAAGAAGGCTTATTTATAAAAGCAGATTTAACTCCTTTACTAGCAGGTTATTTTTTTCAGGAAAAAATAAGAGATGGGTACGGTATAGGATCCTCTAGAATAATAACTTCAACTTACTTCAATAATGTTCTCTTTAATTCAAAATCAGTTCAATTTTGGGCTGGGGTAAGTTTAGGTTGGACATTTAAAAGATAAAAAAAAGGGTAACATTTGTCACCCCTTTTAATTATTATCTAAAGAGTATTACAAAATCTCAATAACCCCAGCTGCGCCTTGACCTGTACCAATACACATCGTCACAACACCGTATTTCTGATTTCTTCTTTTTAATTCGTGAATGATTTGAACCGTTAATTTTGCTCCAGAACAACCAAGAGGATGTCCTAATGCTAATGCTCCACCATTTACGTTTACGATATCTGGATTTAATCCAACTTCACGAATAACAGCTAATGATTGAGAAGCAAATGCTTCGTTCAATTCAAAAAGGTTAATGTCTTCTAATTTTAAACCAGCTTTTTCAATTGCCTTTGGAATTGCTTCGATTGGTCCAACACCCATATATCTTGGTTCTAAACCAACAACTGCATAAGAAACTAAACGAGCAACTGGTTTTAGACCTAACTCATTCACCATTTTTTCAGACATTACCAAAACGAATGCTGCACCGTCTGATGTTTGAGAAGAAGTTGCAGCTGTTACTGAACCACCTTGAGCAAAAACAGGTTTTAATGCTCCTAAAGCTTCTAATGTTCCTCCAGGTCTTGGTCCTTCGTCTGTATCGACTACGTAACTTTTAACTTGACGTTTTTCGTTTTTGTCTAAGTAAACTTCTTTAATTGTTATAGGTACAATTTCATCTTTGAATTTCCCTGCTTTGATAGCAGCAATTGCTTTATCGTGAGATTTGATA
>CALPRR020000223.1 GCA_943326025.2 Candidatus Kuenenia stuttgartensis
AAATAAAGTTCTTCTAGCTCCTCCAATTGGAATCGATTATAATCTGCAACTTGAATTGCTTTAGATAATTCTTCTTTTAATTGATTTAGCTTTTTTGATGATTCATTCAACGTTTTAAATTTCTTGAAATAATCATTTTTTTCTGAATTCAAATCCGCCAATCTATCCAATAGTTCTATTTGGAAATTGGTATTCTTCAATTCCAATGTGTGATGTTGAGAATGTATGTGAATTAACTTTTCGGCAAACTCTTTTAAAACTGCTAATTGTATTGGTGTATCATTGATAAAAGCTCTAGATCTTCCTTGAGAAGTGATTTCTCTTCGAATAATAGTAGTTTCATAATCATCAATATCATTTTCTTGAAAAAAAGCATTCAAGTGAAAATTTGACAATTGAAATTCTGCTTCAACGATTGATTTTTCTCCATTTGGTCCAATAACGGAATAATCCGCTCGTTCACCTAAAATTAAATTTAACGCTCCTAATAAAATAGATTTTCCAGAACCTGTTTCACCAGTTAAAACGGTAAAACCAGCTTTAAAGTCAATTGAAATTGAATCAATTAAAGCAAAATTTTGAATGCGTAAATTCGTTAACATTTAATTTAAAAGAGTTTCGTATTTAGATGAGTTTGTTGGATCTATTTTCTTCAAAGTGTTAATAATCTCTGTTTTTTCATTTTGTTCAGAATCGTAAAACACACTTTTTATTTCAGATTGTTTTGCCTGAATAAAATTCAATAAATTAATTGCTCCAGGTCTGGTAGCAGTTACTTTTACTAACATGTTTAAGCCCTCCAACATTGCTTTTTTAGCTTCGGCAGGTTTATCGTACAATTGATCCACCCCTTTTCTATGATATTCATATGAACATTCTCTCAAGGGTTCAAACAATTGATGCAAAGCGTTATCCACTAACCAATACCTGTTTCTTTTTACCCCTTTCTCATTCGATTTCCATCCATTTGCTCCAGAATTTTGAGCATTGGCAACTATTTGTTGTGCCTCAGTAAAATATGGTGTTCCTCCTTTTAAAGAGAATGAATCATAATCTAATCCAATAATGAAATAAGCATAAAAAGCCAAAATTGAAGTTAAATTATCTTTGTACTGATTAGCTGCATAAACAAATGATGCTTGTCTAGAAAAACTGAATTCAATGTCATCATCTTGAAAATTGAACAACATCGTATTATATGAAGAATTAAATGCTGGACGAGTAGACTGGATTTGCATAAATCCTGAAAAAGAACCCGCTGAAGGAATTTTATCAATCTGTAACTGTAATTGACAATTGATTCGTTCTTCAATTTTAAATTTATCTTTCGTCCACTGTGTATTATTCATAAAATCAGTGATCGTTTGCTTTAGTTGATTCAAAACATCAACCTCAACAGAAGTAATTTCCAATTTTGCATTCGTAATGATTGATACTTGACAATTCAATTCTTGTCCAAAAGAGAACAATGAGATAAAACTAAAAATAACTAATAAGTGCTTCATTATATATACTTTTTCAAATAGTCTACAATTTCGATTGCAGTTTGACTTTTAGTCATTAACTCAAATCTAGTTATTTTATTGTGATTATCAATGATAGAAATTTTGTTTGTATCATGACCAAATCCAGCTCCTTCATCTTCCAATGTATTCACTACAATTAAATCCAGATTTTTTCGACTTAATTTTTCTTTTCCATTTTCAATTGCATTGGTTGTTTCCAATGCAAAACCAACTAATACTTGCTTCTCTTTTTTATTAGCGCCAGCCCAAGAAAGTATATCAGGATTCTTAACCAATGTTAAAGTCAATAAATCATCTTTCTTTTTAATCTTTTGATCTGCTACAACTTCTGGTCGATAATCTGCTACAGCTGCTGAAAAGATTCCAACAGTTGAATCCTTCCATTCTTTTTGAACTTCAGTAAACATTTCTTCTGCTGATTGAATAGCTATCAATTTTAAATTGGGATGACTTAAAGTTAATTTCGTCGGTCCTGAAACCAAAATCACATTCGCTCCTCGATTTAAACAGTTTTCTGCAATTGCATATCCCATTTTACCTGAAGAATGATTACCAATAAAACGGACTGGATCAATTGATTCATAAGTTGGTCCTGCAGTAATCAATATTGTTTGACCTTCTAAATCTTTCTCAGCTTGAAAGAAATCTACAATCGATTGAAAAATAGTTTCTGGTTCTGCCATTCTACCTTCACCAACTAAACCACTTGCTAATTCCCCTTTTTCAACAGGAATAATTTTCACGCTATCTTTTTGTAGCGTTGTTAAATTACGTTTTGTTGACGGATGAGCATACATGTCAAGATCCATTGCAGGCGCAACGATTGTTTGACATTTCATTGAGAAATAGGTCGCTAGTAATAAATTATCACAAGCTCCATTTGCCATTTTAGACAATGTGTTTGTTGTTAATGGAGCAACTACAAAAAGATCTGCCCATAAACCATATTCTACATGATTATTCCAAGAACCATCTTCTTTGTTCCAAAATTCAATACCAACTGGATTTTTTGAAAGTGTAGCGACAGTTAAGGGACTTATAAAATCACAAGAGGCAGGAGTCAATATACATTTGACTTCTGCCCCTGATTTTATTAATAATCTAATAAGATATGTAATTTTATAAGCTGCAATCCCTCCTGTAATTCCCAGAAGAATGCGTTTATTTTTCATCTTATTTTATTTTGCGTCTGGTTTACGCATATAAATTTCATCTGCTAATAACTGATCCATAGCCATAGAAACTGGTTTTGGAAGTTTTTCGTAGAACTTAGAAATTTCGATTTGTTCTCTGTTTTCGAAAATTTCTTCTAAGTTATCTGTTGAAGAAGCAAACTCTTGTAATTTTTGAGTTAATTCTTCTTTTAATTCAACACTAATTTGGTTTGAACGTCTTGAAAGAGCAACTATCGATTCATAGATATTTCCTGTTTTTTCTTCTAAGTGAACAGTATCTCTTGTAATGATTGAACGTTCTGCTGTACTATTTTTAAAATTCATTCTACTTTATTTTTCGAAATTAACTTTTATGAATTTCCTTTTGTCTTTCCATTTCGTCGCTTATGATATTTAAGCGTCTTTTATATTTAGATTCGGGAAACTCGTTTACAAAATTACGATATCTTTTTATAGTTTGGTCAATTCTTTCCTTTTTTTTACTCTCAATACTGTTTTTTGTTAGTAAAAAAGAATTTTCAACCAATATAAAGGAGATTTCTTCTCTTTTTGTTGATACCGGATAGTCTGCTAAAAATGTTTCTGCAGAAGTAACTGCGGCTCTGTAATTCTCTGTTTTTGAATACAATTTAACACCTTGATATTCTTTTAATTGAATTTTCATTCGCAATCGATCCATTACATGATTACATGAATCTACCAACGTAGAATTTGGATATTTATCAATAAACTGCTGAAGTGTATTAATTGCGATTTCAGTATCATTTTGATCTAATGTAAATTCTG
>CALPRR020000224.1 GCA_943326025.2 Candidatus Kuenenia stuttgartensis
AATTGCTGATTTAAAAGATATTTTAGATCGTAAAGAAAGAAGAATGCAAATCATTAAAGATGAATTATTAGAAATTCAAGCTAAATATGGTGATGAGCGTCGTTCTAGAATTGAATATTCAGCAACTGAAATGAGAATGGAAGATTTGATTGCTGATGAAGAAGTAATCGTAACAATCTCTCATGCAGGTTATATTAAACGTACAAGTCTTTCTGAATTCAAAGTTCAAAACAGAGGTGGTATGGGATCGAAAGGTTCTACTACTCGTGATAAAGATTTCTTAGAGCAATTATTTGTTGCTACAAACCATAATTACTTATTAATCTTCACTGAAAAAGGAAGATGTTTCTGGATGCGTGTATACGAAATTCCAGAAGGAAGTAAAACTTCTAAAGGTAGAGCAATTCAAAACTTATTAAATATTGAACAAGATGACAAAGTGAAAGCTTATGTTAAAGTTCAAGATTTAACTGATAAAGAATACGTTCAAAACAACTTTATCATCATGTGTACGAAAGAAGGTATCATCAAGAAAACTTCTTTAGAGGCTTATTCTCGTCCTCGTACAAATGGTATTAATGCAATTTCAATTCGTGAAAATGATGAGTTATTAGAAGCTAAATTAACAAGCGGAACTCATGAAATCGTATTAGCAACTAGTAATGGTAGAGCAATCCGTTTCAACGAATCAAAAGTTCGTCCAATGGGTAGAAATGCTTCAGGTGTTAGAGGTGTAACTTTAACAAGTGATAATGATGCTGTAATCGGTATGATTTGCGCTGAAGACATTCACTCTACAATCTTAGTTGTTTCAGGTAAAGGTTACGGTAAACGTACATTCTTGAACGATCCAGAAGACAATGAGCCAGTATATAGAATCACGAATAGAGGTGGTAAAGGTGTTAAAACATTAAATATCACTGATAAAACTGGTCCTTTATTAGCCATCAAAAATGTAACTGATGAAGATGATTTAATGATCATCACGAAAGCAGGTGTAACAATCCGTATGCATATCGACACATTAAGAACTATGGGTAGAGCTGCTCAAGGAGTGAAATTAATTAACTTAAAAGGAAATGCTGAAATCGCTGCGGTTGCTAGAGTACCTCGTAGTGAAGATGAAGAAGAGATTGAATTAGACGAAGACGGAAATCCAATAGAGCCAATTGCATCTAACGATGAAACAGAAAATGGCACAGATATTGAATCAGCTCCAGAAACGGAAGAATAATTAAAGCCTTATGGAATTTTAATTAGTAATTCATCTTATTAATAAAAACAACGTATGAAAACACAATGGTTTAAAGTATCATTTGCAGTAGGATCGATTTTAATGTCATCACTGTCTTATGGACAAAAAATGAATGAAACAGATGCTGCTGTTGCATATAAGAATCAATTTCAACCTGCTTTTGCAGAAGGAGATTTTGAAGCAGCAAAAAAAGCATTATTAAAAGGCAAAGAAAAAATTGATTTAGCAGCAGAAAATGCTGAAACAAAAGAAAATCAAAAAACACTTTACTATAAAGGTGCTATTTATTCTGGTTTCTTCTTAGTTGGAATGCAGTCAATGGATACAAACTTCTTGAAGTTAATTGGAGAAGACGGTTTAGATAAAGCTGCGGAAGCATTAAAAAGTGGTTATTCAAAAACTGGTAAAATGAAATCAGATATTGAAGATTGTGCGAAGCAAAACCAAGGTTTATTTATGAATATTGCAGGTAATTTATACACTGCAAATCAATTCAAAGAAGCTGCAGAAGTATATGAATTAGAAGCAAAATTTGCAGATGCTATTAATCTTTATGATACGAATGCTGTCTTTAATGCTGCCATCAGTTATGAAAAAGTAAATGACTATCCAAATGCAATTAAGAATTACTTGTCATTAACTAAAGCAGGATACAAAGGAGCTTTTTCTTATGCTTTGGCTTCAAGTGCAATGCGTAAAAATAAACAATATGAAGAGGCTAAAGTATTGATTGCTGAAGCAAGAAAAAAATATCCTCTTGATAAAGATTTAATTTTAGAGTCTGTAAACACATTTATTGATTTAAAAGATCAAGCTGGTGCTGAAGCTTCTTTAAATGAAGCAATTGCAAATGATCCAAATAACAAAATTTTACATTATGTTATCGGAACGGTTTATTCTGAATTGAAACAAAACGAAAAAGCAGAAAAAGCTTTAAACAAATCTTTAGAGATTGATCCTAATTTTGCTGATGCACAATACAAATTAGGTGCTGTTTTAATTGGATGGGCAGCTGATATCCGTAAAGAAGCTAACAATTTGAAACCTGGTGATAAACGTTACGATGTAATGAATAAAGAGGCAGACGAGATCTACAAAAGAGCTTTACCACCTTTAGAAAAATACATCACTACTTACCCTGATGATAAAGTAGTATTAGGTATTATGTCTAAATTATACAGAAGTTTAGGAAATCTTGAAAAATCAGCTGAATTCAAAAAAAGAGCTGAATAATAATTTAAAAAAATTGTATTTTAGAGAGGATGAGTTTTCATCCTCTTTTTTTTGTTTAAAATATTTAAAATAAATTATGAAGCAATAAAATAAATATTTAACTTTGCTTTCTTAAATAAAAAATGCTGTAAACTTTATTTTATACAGTAAACTATTAATCTCTTTCGAAATTTATAAAGTTATTCGAAATACAAGTAATAAAGCCACATGGCAGAAAACAAAATTATCGGTCAAGGTAATGCCGATTTTGACTGGGATGCATTAGCATTAGACGGTTATTCATTAGTTCAACGTTCTGAGTATTCTGATCGTTACGAGAAAACTTTAACTTCTATCAATGAAAAAGAAGTAGTTGAAGGTACAGTGATCGCTATCACTAAAAGAGAAGTTGTAATCAACATTGGTTACAAATCTGAAGGAGTTGTTCCAGTTGGAGAATTCCGTTACAATCCAGAATTAAAAGTTGGAGACAAAGTAGACGTATTTGTAGAAGTTCAAGAAGATCGTTTCGGTCAATTGATCATTTCTCACAAAACTGCTCGTATGCACAAAGCATGGATTCATGTTAATGATGTATTACGTACAGGAGAAATCATTACAGGTTACGTTAAATGTCGTACAAAAGGTGGTCTTATCGTTGACGTATTTGGTATTGAAGCTTTCTTACCAGGTTCTCAAATCGATGTTAAACCAATCCGTGACTACGATGTATACGTTGGTAAAAACATGGAATTCAAAGTTGTTAAAATCAACCAAGAATTTAGAAATGTTGTTGTTTCTCACAAAGCTCTTATCGAAGCTGAGTTGGAAGAACAAAAGAAAACAATTATCTCTGGTTTAGAGAAAGGTCAAGTATTAGAAGGTACGGTTAAAAACATTACATCTTACGGTGTATTCATCGATTTAGGTGGTGTTGACGGATTAATTCACATTACTGACTTATCTTGGGGACGTGTTAACCATCCAGATGAG
>CALPRR020000225.1 GCA_943326025.2 Candidatus Kuenenia stuttgartensis
TCTTGCAGTTCAAAATCTTCAAGCAACAATGAAGTTGTTTCAGTAGTTGCAGCTGATGATCAAAGTGAGGCTGAATTGAAAGCAAGCATGAAAGAGTTTGAGAAAGAAGAAGCCATAAGGTTAAAGGAAGAAGCTGAAAGTAGAACTTCTATCTCTTTCGATAAAATGGTTCATGATTATGGAAATGTTAAACCAGATTCTGACAATGCTACCTATTTCACAATCACTAATACTGGAAAAAAACCTCTAATAATAGAAAATGTTGAAGCTAGTTGTGGTTGTACAACTCCTGAGAAACCTGAAAAACCAATTTTACCTGGAAAATCTGATAGAATGAAAGTTTCTTTTCATCCTAAACCAGGTCAAGTTGGAGAAATTGATAAAAAAGTTACGGTTACATCAAACACAGAGCCTAGGTTAACAGTTTTGACTATTAAAGCTTTTGTAAAATAATCTTGCAAAAACTAAATTAATTATTTGATACTTATTATTAGTTCATTTTTTAAATGATCTAGGAACGGGTTTAGTTTTTCCATAGTTACATGTTCCATCACAACAATTTTATACCAATTTGGTTGGTGATGATTATCAGGAACTAAGCCATATTTATGAGCAATTTCTTCTGAAATGAAGTTGCTTTTCATTGTGATGATATTTGAATTTAAGTTTCGATAATACTCCACTCCTAGTTCATCCAAGTGTTTACATACTTTTTCAGTTCGTTTTTGTAACACTAATATTTTTTCATACCATCCATTTGGTCCATAAGTTGATAAAATCATCCAAATGGCAATTGCATTTGCGCCTGAACGACTTCCTATCAAGGTACAATCTTCTCCTTCAACATAACTTGCTTCTTGTGTTGTCGCATATTGCATAAAACCTTTTCTGATGATAAAAATACCAGTTCCGTATGGAGCTTGAGCCATTTTGTGTGCATCTAAAGTTACAGAATTTACCCAAGGATTTGAAAAATTCAATTTGCTTTCTTCATTTGAAAAAGGATAATAAAAACCACCATAAGCTCCATCTATGTGAATTTTAAAATTCAAACTTTCGGTAGTTAATACTTCAGCATAAAGATCCGCATCATCAACAGAACCAAACATAGTCGTCATCATGTTTGAAACGACAATAAAATATTTTTTTCCTTTGCTTTTTGCTTCATGAATTGCATCTTGAATTCGATCTTTTGAAATAGATCGAGTTTCAAGATCAACAGTAACATATTGAATACCAATATTTAAAAGATTAGCACCTTTTGGCATAGAATAATGACAATCAGTTGAACATAAAATAGATATCTCATCTAATTCCGCTCCTTTTTCACGAACAAAATAATTTCTATAAATCCAGAATGCTTGAATATTTGCCTCTGTTCCACCCGATGCAACATATCCATCAAAATCTTCCGAATCTCCTTTTAATATATCTTTTGCGCAAATATCAATAACGTCACGCTCTAACTCTTGAGTACCAGTAAAAAAACTTTCTGATTCACCAATTGTATGACAACCAATATGATTTGGGTTTTGTAATAAAGTCGATAAAAATGGTGCTTCTCCTAAATTAAACTTATCTGGATGGAAAACCTTCTCATCTAAAAATGAACCAGGTACACCTATGATAGATTCCTTTTGATAATTTACATTTTTTGATAATGCTTCAAAAATCTGACTTCTAATTTCTTCCTGACTTTTCTTTACCCAACTCATTGTATCTTTTTTGATACCACAAATTTCGTTCGTTTATTTCAGAATAATTGTGACTAGAATCATGTTTGAAGAAGATATTAATCTTTTCTATGAAATTTCACTATTTCATTTAAATAATCAGATTGGATTTCTTGAATCTCCATGATTTTCTTATTCTGATGTTGAATTAAATGATCAATCTTATCATGTAATTGTCGAATTTCTAATTCTGCTTTTAAATTCGTTTTGTAGTCATTTTCAGCACGCTTACGGTCTTTTTGTTCTTGTCTATTCTGACTCATCATAATGATTGGTGCTTGAAGCGCAGCCAAACAAGATAGAATCAAATTCAACAAAATAAAAGGGTAAGGATCAAATCCTTTATTTGCTAGTAAAACAACATTCGCTATTATCCATAGCATCATGAAAAACAAAAAAGACAAAATAAACGACCAACTACCGCCAAATTCAGCTATTTTATCAGAAAGTCGTTCACCAAAAGTGAATTCATTTTCCAATTCAATATTTAACTTTTCTGTTATGATTTCATTGGATTCAATTGCGTCAAGTACTTCAGATTCCATTTTTTGAATCTGACCTAATTCATCACTGACAAGACTTTCAAGGTATTTTCTTCGGTATTCATGTAAGATTGATTGTTCAATCCAACTTTCTGATGTAAATTCGGGATGCTCTTTCTGAATGGTTTCTCTGATTGCAAACATAATATTCGACCCTAAAATCATTTTATTTTCAGGATACTCCTTCTTACTAATCGCACAAATTTTGTTAACCATCCTTATTGAATTAAGTCAAATATTGATTCAATTATAAACTATCAACTCTTAACTATAAATCAGTTTACCAGCTTCCTCCCGATCCGCCGCCACCGAAACTGCCGCCGCCGAACCCTCCAAATCCACCTCCGCCAGAAGAGCTTCCTCCTCCACCAAAACCGCTTCCCATTCCCATGCCCATTCCTCCAAAGAAAATTCCACCTGAACCCATTGTGTATCCACCTCTTCCTCCATTACCTCCTTTTCTACCAAAAAGAAAAACGATGATTAAAACGATAATGATAACAACTATAATGATTTTTTGAATAGCATCTTTACTGTTTTTCTTTGCATAATCTTTGGAATTGTATTCTCCTTTAGCCAATTTCATCAACACATCTGTCGTTTGATCTAATGCTTGATAAAAATTACTTTGTTTTAAATTTGGAAGCAATTCATTTTTTTCAATTTCTCGACAAGTTGCATCAGGAATTGCTCCTTCCAGACCTTTTCCAACAGCTATAAAATATTTTCGATCTCCTTTCCCACCATTTGGTTTGATTAAAATGACGATCCCGTTATCGACTTTTTCTTGTCCAATTTTCCATTTATCACCAATCTTGTAAGAAAATTCAACAGGTTCATAACCATTTAAATCATCGATAATAACAATTACAATTTGATTCGAAGTTTCTTTAGCAAACTTTGCTAATTTCTTTTCTAGTAAAGATTGTTCACTTTGAGATAAAAAATCTGGAAATGCTTTTGAAAGATTATTAACTAATCTTGGAGGGTTTGGAGCATCAGGAATACCATCTTGACCAAAAGTTGAAAAAACTGTAAACAGAACTACAGTAATTGAATAAAAATATTTTTGAAACATCTAAAATGTATTATGTAAATTGGAAATGAAAAGAATAGAAAATAATTCTTAACTATAAATTATTAACTATAAACTATCCGACTCTATTCTTCAA
>CALPRR020000226.1 GCA_943326025.2 Candidatus Kuenenia stuttgartensis
AATCTAAAGCAATAAAAGGATTATCTTTTGTATAATTTGGAAGTTCTTCAGGTTCAACCGTCACTACAATTCCTGAATTAGAGTATGGATTATTTCTTTTTGATGGCGACCAACCATTCGTTACTACTTCTCCCTCAGCTGTAGCACATGGAGCTATAATCCCTCCAGGACACATACAAAAAGAATAAACCCCTTTACCATCAACTTGAGAAACTAAAGAATAGGAAGCAGGTGGTAAATAATCATCATTTAAACGTCCTGAATACTGAATTTTGTCAATCATTTCTTGGCTATGTTCAACTCTTACTCCTAAAGCAAATGGCTTTGACTCTAAACGAATTTTTTTAGCATGTAATAATTCAAAAATATCACGAGCAGAATGACCAGTCGCTAATACAACATGGTCAAATTTAAGTTTAATCTTATTATTTAACTCAATAGACTTAATTAATTTATTATCAATATCAATATCCGTTAATTTCATTTCAAAATTAACTTCTCCACCAGCAGCAATAATTTGCTCTCGCATCGCAACAATAATATTCGGTAATTTGTTTGTTCCGATATGTGGATGTGCATCAACCATTATATCTTCATCTGCACCAAAATGCACAAACCATTGCAACGCCTTATCAATATCACCTCTTTTCTTAGAACGTGTATATAACTTACCATCAGAATATGTACCAGCACCACCTTCACCAAAACAATAATTTGATTCAGGATTAACAACAGAATCTTTATTCAATTTTGCTAAATCTCTTCTTCTAGAACGAACATCCTTACCTCTTTCAAAAACAATTGGACATAATCCTAATTCGATCGCGTGTAACGCTGCAAAAAGTCCAGCAGGACCAGCACCAATAATTGCAATTTTCTTTTTACCCTTTACATTTTGAGGTTTATAATAGACTTCATCATTTCGTTTCTCTCCATTTGAAAAAACTTCAAACGAACAATTGATTTTTATTGATGCCTTTCGAGCATCTATTGATCTTTTTTTCCAATAAAAATCAAAATCAGAATTTTTCAATCCTAATTCCTCTTCAATTCTACTTTTAAGAAATATTTGATTTTTAGCTTGTTCGGGAGTAACTTGAAATTGAACTGATTGAATCATTACCCTTCAAAAATTAATGAAAACCACCAAACACGGTTGTAAAGTGTATTGATTGGTAAAGAAATTTTAGTATTATCTTGAATGAAATTATTTGAAAAACTTTGAGAATATTTCAATTCCATTCCGAATTTAAAATAGGGAGCGAAAAACTCAACTCCTGCACCAACTTGACCTTGAAAATCTTTTTTGAAAACCTTAATAAACGGATTAGCAATATTTTGTGTTGCATACTCTTGAGATTGTAAATCAATTGAAGGTTGCATACCAACTAAACAATATGCAGCTAGATTATTCATTCTTAATGTTCTAAATTGAAGCATCATAGGAAAATCTAAATTAGTAGAATTAATTCTCTGCTCTTTAATAATCGGAGAATCTTTAATAGTTGGATCTGGATTTACATAGGTATACATAAGCGATCTTTCTTGAAAAGAAAGTGTCGGTATGATTCGTAAACGTAAAATAGGAGTACCTAATCTTAATGTTGTAACTATTCCTACTTGTCCTCCGGGTATTTTTTTAGATGTTAAAGATGTAAGACCATATTTTGAATAAGCATCATTATATGTATAGACATCATAACTTCCTTTATTTGCTCCTAGCATAAATCCAAAATGAATTGGTTTTTGATCAAAAGTCCTATAATTTTTAGTTAATTCCTTTTGAGAAAAAAGCATACTAGGAATTATAATTGCTATAAAAAAAAAGGTTTTTTTCATATTTAATATGAACGTTCGTGATATTGAAATATTGCTTATCAATTTTAATAAATTATTTTATTCCAGTATAAATAGTTGCAATACCTCCAGAAACAAGTTGCGATTTAACATCTGTATATCCTAATTTCTTTAGAATTGCTGTAAAACTCTCACCCTCTGGAAATGCTGCAATAGATTCGGGTAAATATGCATAAGCTTTATCATCTTTTGAAATTAATTTACCAAAAAATGGAATGATATATTTAGAAATAACTGCATAACCTTGTTTCACAGGGAATTTTTTTGGCTTTGAAAACTCTAAAATAACAACTTTGCCTCCTGATCTAATCACACGAAGCATTTCAGCTAATCCTTTTTCCAGATTTTCGAAATTACGAACACCGAATGCAACTGTTAACCCATCAAAATAATTATCCTCGAAAGGTAAATTTTCAGAATCACCTAATTGAAGCGTAATGATATCATCCTGCTTCATTTTTTTGATTTTTTCTATTCCAACATCAATCATTCCTTGCGAAATATCAACACCAATAACTTCAGTAGGATGAATTTTTAAAGTTGCAATTGCAAAATCTCCAGTTCCAGTAGCAATATCTAAAACCTTTTTAGGTTTTACTTCATTCAATAAATTTACAGCTTTTCTTCTCCAAATTTTATCAATTCCAAGCGATAAAAAATGATTTAAAAAATCGTATTTTTTAGAGATATTGTTGAACATTTGAGCAACTTCCTCTTTCTTTGACTTATCTGAACCGTATGGTTTTACTACTGTTTCGCTCATTTTATTATTGTTTTTTCAACCTCAACTATCAATTGATCTATATCTATTGATACTACTCCACTTTTTTCACAAACTAAACCTCCTGCTAAATTAGCTATTTCGGCAATTAAATGAATTGGTAAACCTACTGTTAAACATAAGGTTGCAACTGAAATAACAGTATCTCCTGCACCACTTACATCCGCTATATTACGAATATGAGCAGGAATGTAATGTTTTTTATCAGCATCTTTTATAAACACGCCATGTTCTGATAGCGTTACAAAAGAAATTTTATTATTTAAATTTTGTTCTAATCTTGAAACAGCTTCTTCAAATAAATCATTTTGCTCAAATTTAAAAGTCATCCCCACACCTTCTTTCAACTCTTTTAAATTAGGCTTGAATAACGTTACATTTTTGTAAGCAAAAAAGTTCTTGTTTTTAGGATCAACTGTTGTTGGAACATTGAATTGTTCTGCTAAAGTTATAACATTCTCAATAACTTTTTCAGTCAATACACCTTTATTGTAATCTTCAAAAATGATAGCATCTACTCCATTTTCAAGTAATTGCTTCACTTTTTCTATTAATAAAAGCTCTTCCGATGAATCAATATCATTCGTTTGCTCAGAATCTATTCGAATTAAATGCTGATTATTCCCAATCACTCTAGTCTTAACTGTTGTTTCACGATTATTACTTAAAACAACACCTTCAGCTGAAATTGAATTTGATTCTAATAATTCAATCATTTTTTTTCCAGAACGATCATTACCGATAACATAACAAATAACAGCTGAAGCTCCCAATGAAACTAGG
>CALPRR020000227.1 GCA_943326025.2 Candidatus Kuenenia stuttgartensis
CAATTAAATAATTTTGAAGTACTAATAAGTTGTCTATAAAACAATTCTGATCACATGGATATATAACTTGAAGTCCATCTATACTCGATGGAAAAGTTTTTGAAAATAAGATTTTATTATTTTTAGCTTCTTTATTAGACTTTATAAAAAATCCATCTTCATGAACATAAACTTCATAGATGTGGCCTGTTTCTCGTTTTAAGAAGATAATAGGTGTTTCTGAAGGTGAGTCAGCATTAATTAAAGAAGTCTCAGAAGTCAATGAACTTACACTGTGAATTTCGATATATTTATTAGTTATTGATTTTGTTAAATAAACTGTAAAACGCTCATCCTTATCTTCATATATTAGTTTATCTTCTTTACTGCTTGAACCTAAAACATGAGAGTATACTTGAAATTCACGTAAAGTTTGTGGATCTTTTTTTACATAGAACAGCGTTTCATTATCATTTGCCCATACAATTGTTCCATCAGTGTTCGTTATTTTATCTTTTAAAAAGCTAAGGTCTTGATTATTTCGAATCGTAATAGTGTAATTTCTTCGACCAATATAATCTTCACTAATAGCTAGTAGTTTATTGTCAGGAGAAGGAGCCCAATCAGCTAAAGCATAATATGATTTACCTTTTGCTCGTTCGTTTTCATCAAAAAACAACTGGTTTTGACCATCAATAATTTCATCTATTAATGTATAATCTTTCCCTTCTTGATTTTTATATTGATACGTTTTAGAATTCAAGTAAAAAGGTGCACTTGTATCATTTGGATTTATACGATTTTCGAATTCATCTAACAAGACTTCTTGCAATTCTTTTGTTTGTTCAAAATATTCTTTTGAATAATTATTTTCAGCTTCAATGTAGTTAAGTACATCTTTTGAATCTCTTTCATTTAACCAAAAATAATCGTCTTGACGAAGATGCTTGTGCGTTATTAATTTTTTTGTTTCTTTTTTACAAATGGGGAAAGTTTTCATCAAAAAGAGTATTATTAAACGATTATTGAACGTTCAAATTTACATTCTTTTATTGAATCAATCTTAATAAAAGGTTTGCTTTAACATATCTTTGTTTATTTTTGTTTCAGAACGCTCAATTTGAATGATCAAGAATTACTTTAAGGGGTTTCATTTGAATTTTTAAAATTGCGATAAATAAAAATAATTATAAATGAAGAAAATATATTCTTTTTTAATCAATGCTTTGCCAAGGCCAATTTTAATTCGTTTAAGCTATATATTTAAACAAGTTGCACCTATTATTTACAAAGGTGATAATGTTGAGTGTCCTGTTTGTGAAAAGTCATTTAGAAAGTTTCTTTCTTATGGTTCAAAAGTTGCATCAAGAGATAATGTATTATGTCCTTATGATTTAACATTGGAAAGACATCGTTTGATGTGGATATATTTAAAAGATCACTCTAATTTTTTTACTTCACCGAAATTAGAAGTGCTTCATATTGCACCTGAACAATGTTTCCATTCATTATTTAAAAAACAAGAGAATTTAAATTATTTAACTGGTGATTTACTTTCTCCAATTGCTGACATTCATTTTGATTTACATTCTATCCCATTAGAAGACAATAAATTTGATATTATATTTTGTAATCATGTGTTAGAACATGTAAATGATGCACATCAATGTATGACTGAATTATATCGTGTTATGAAACCAGGAGGTTGGGGAATATTTCAAGTACCTCAAGATATTAATAGAGAATTAACATACGAAGATTGGAGTATCACTTCTCCGGAAGAAAGAGAAAAGCATTTTTGGCAATATGATCACGTAAGATTATTCGGACTTGATTATCCTGAATGGTTAAGGAAAGCTGGGTTTACAGTGACTGAATTCATTCAAGAAGAGCATTTAACAACTGAACAAATCGAACGTTTTCGTTTACCTAAAAAGGAAGTTTTATATATTGTTTCTAAATGAATGAACATTAAACTTACAACTATTTAAAAATAGTCTTTAATAGAATCTATAGCTGTTTTTTTTAATTTATTTTAAATAATGAAAATATTTGGTTTATTATTTGCGTTTATATCTGTAACGAATGGAAAATGATTCGTTATTAAATTGAAAAGTCTCCAAGCTTTACAAAAACTAGAAAACGAAAACCAAAAAAGTATGTTAGTGAACCCAATGTATCATCAGAGTAAAATCCGACTGGAAGAGGAGTTGGATTTGATACAGCGAGCTCAAAAAGATCCCAATCATTTTGGACCGCTGTACAAAAAATATCATGAACAGATTTTTCGCTACATTTTTCAACGAATGGATGACGAAGAATTAGCTTTCGATGTAACATCTCAAGTGTTCATGAAAGCAATGAAAAATTTACATCGCTATGAATATAGAGGTGTTCCTTTTTCATCATGGTTGTATAGAATTGCTAAAAGTGAATTGTTTCAAGCCTTTCGTGATAGAAAAGCTGAAAGAACAGTTAATTTAGATACCATTCATTTAAATCACATGATCGATGAAATGGAGGAGGATTCTAGCGAAGAAAACAGAGAAAGATTGTTTCGTAGTTTATCAAAATTAAAAGAAGAAGATATGCAATTAATTGAAATGCGATTTTTTGAAAAGAGGTCTTTTAAAGAAATAGGAGAAATTTTAGAAATTACCGAGAATAATGCTAAAGTAAAAAGTTTTAGAGCATTAGAGAAATTGAAAAATATATTTATCAAATAAGCCTTATAAGGTTATGAAAACAAGAAAAATAAATTTAGATCGTGCTCCAATAAGTTCTGATAAAATTAAGTCAAAACAAGATTTTGAACACGTATTAACAAATTACAATTCTATTAAGCCTAGCTTCTGGACCAAACCATGGTTTTATGGTCCAGTTGGCTTAGCCTCTTTGGCAATTGTATTTAGTTTATTCATTAATAGTGCAAATTCTAATCCAAATGAAAATGAAAAAAAATCTACTTTAGTAAATTCAACATTTCCAGAAGACACTAAATGCATTCATCCACCTATAAAAAGTAGCGATATAGCATTTAATTCTTATAAAATTGATCCAAGAAAAGAGGAGAAAATCACGTTAGAAAGTGGTACAATAGTAACAATTCCAAAAGGCAGTATAATATCTAAAACGGATGAAGAAATAGAACTAAAGATTCGTGAGTTTGAAAGTAAATCAGAAGCCTTTTTAGCTGGTATACCAATGGATATAGGTGATAAAGAAGCATTTGAATCAGCAGGTATGATTGAAATTAGAGGGGTGCAAAATGGAAACACTGTTCAAATCTCACCTCAAAAGCCTATTATGATAGAAATGGTCTTAAATCAAAATCCAACAGGTTTTGATTTTTGGCGTTTAAATGAAGATAAGAAAGATTGGGATAAATACCCATCAACATTCAATTATCCATCAGCATCTTCAAATTCATTTAATTCTTCA
>CALPRR020000228.1 GCA_943326025.2 Candidatus Kuenenia stuttgartensis
AAATTCACAGTTACACCACCAATCATAATGATTAAACGTTGCCAAGCTGGTTTCGATCTAAATTCCCATGGTTGTGGAGGTAAAGCTAATTGTTCTTTATCCATTGATTCATCCACCATTCCAGCTATCTTCACATAACCTCCTAATGGCAACCAACCAATTCCCCATTCAGTATCCCCAACTTTTTTCTTGAATAATGAAAACCAAGGATTAAAGAACAAGTAAAACTTCTCAACTCTAGTTTTAAATAATTTTGCGGGTATGTAATGTCCAAATTCGTGTAATACTACTAAGATTGATAAGGAAAGGACTAGTTGTGCTGCTTTGATTAAAATATCCATGTTTTTCGTAAAATTTAATGTTTTATAGCGATTCTACGCTTTCAAATTCGTAACCAGTCTTTACAAAATAATCCAACATTGCTTCTTTTAATAAGTGTTGTTGTTCTAAATGTGTAAGATGAGGTAATTCTTTTTCTAATTTAAAATGTGGCCAATCTTCTTTGTCTCTTCCTTCAAATGAATAGTATCCATAAGGTTCTAACAAAGTACATATGGCAATATGCATTAAATCTTGTTTTTCGTTCTTAGAGAAATTTTTATGTCCATGACCTAATTCATCAACACCAATTAAAAACAAGATGGACTGTACATCCATTCCCATCTCAAATTGTTCTTCTAATTTCTTTTTCAGTTTCTGAAATCGTAATTCAATTGCATAATCCATACTGCAAATGTAATCAATCTCTTCAATACTTTATTATAGGATAAAAAAAAGAGGAAATAGAAATTGATTAGATATACGCTTATCCAGTATTAAAAGTCAATTAGGCATAAATTAGTTCTTTAAATAAAGTATTAATTCATCTACACTTGAAGAATCTAAAATGTAGTTGCAATGAATACCATTTTTAATCAAATGTTTTTCAGTTGTATCACCCCAAGCGATAATGATTGAATTTTCTGATATACTATTCTCAATTAAAAAGCCATCCACATTGGAAGGACTCGTAAAAACATAGATGTCACTTTCTTCAATTGTAGCAGAATTGATGATGGTTTCATAAACAGAAATTTCAGTTGAATTTAAAGAATTAATGACACTAGAAATAGAACGATTAGAATCTTTCGCTTGAGCAAAAACAACTTTTCTATCACCTAACCAAGTTTTAAAATCTTCGGCAACAGAATCAATTTTCCCTGATTTTTCTCCTATAAAAGATGGATTATAACCTTTAGATTTTAAATAATTTGCCGTTCCATTTCCGACACATGCAATTTCAATATTTTCAGGTATTGATTGTTGATCTATAAAATATTCAACACCTCTTTTGCTGCCGAAGAAAATAACCTCTGTATTTTCAGGAAATTTAAAAGGCATCGCTTTAAACGATAAAAAAGAATGGGCAACTAATTCAAAATCATTTTCCTTGCAAAATTCAACTAGTTCTTGAACTTCAATAATAGGTTTTGATATGAAAAGTTTTTTGGACAAGAACTTACGTTTTAAAGTTCTTCGTCTTCCAAAGGTGAAGTTAAATCTTCTACGATTAATTCTGCTAGACCTTCTAATTCTTCTGCTTGATATTCATACCATGCAGCTCCAGTTGTCCAATCTTCAGAATGAGAAACATATACGGTATGATTTTCATCGCAGTATACACCTAGTGGCAATTGACATCCACCTTCTAATAAATTCAACACTTTACGTTCAACAGCAATTTGTTCTTGAATTTCAGGATGATTCATTTTTTGAAGAATATCAAATAAAGCAGTGTCTTCTTCACGAATTTGTAAACCTAAAACTCCTTGAGCTGGAGCAGGAACAAACGCCTTTGGATTTAAAACAACAACTTCGAATTCAGATAAATCAATTTGTAAACGATCAACACCAGCTTTCGCTAAAAGAATTGCATCGTAGTTTCCATCACGTAATTTTTGAATACGAGTAGGAACATTTCCTCTTAAATCTTTGATTTCAACATCTTCTCTGAAACGAACAACTTGTGATTTTCTTCTTGCTGAAGAAGTACCAACAATTGCATTTTGTTTTAAGTTCCATTGAGAATTTGTATCAACAGCTGATTTAGCGATTAACAATAAATCAGATGGATCTTCTCTTTCTGAAACACATGCAATGATTAATCCTTCAGGAGAATTTGTTTCTAAATCTTTATGAGAGTGAACAGCAAGGTCAATCGTTTTTTCCAATAATTCTTTTTCGATTTCTTTCGTGAAAAATCCTTTTCCTTCTAATTTATCGAAACTTAAATTTTGAATGGCATCACCTTGTGTAATGATAATTTTTATTTCTACTGTGCAATTTAAATCTTCCAATTGTCTTTTAACATGATTTGCTTGCCATAAAGCTAAATCACTTCCTCTTGAACCGATTACAATGTGTTGCATAGTATTTTTATTTTTTTAATAGTATTTCTTTTGCTAAAATCATAGGTCCGCTCATGTATTTTTTTTCCATGTAGCCGATGATTTTATCCAAAATTTCTCTTGAATTATCGTCTAATAATTCATATTCATTTTTGAAAACTTCGTTAACAGCAGTTTCTCTAATTTCTTTCACTTTTTGAGGAACTTCTCTCATTGCTAATTCAACTGAACGAATTTTATGAATATGTTTGAATTCAAAAATTGATTCGTTGATGATTTCTTCCACATGTTGAATTTCTTTTGAACGTTCTTTTAAATTCGCATTCGAAATTTTCTGAAGCGCTTCAACAGAAATATGTGTTACAACTTCATGTTCAACAATTGAAGGGTGTAAATCTTGCGGTAAAGCAATGTCGATAACAACTTTACGATCTTTTTCTCCTTGTAATAATTGAGAATAAATTTCTGGAGTAATAATATGTGAATCAGAACCTGTACAAGTGATAATGACATCAAAACCATCTGTATAAGTTGCTAAATCTGTTAATGGATAACCATTTCCTTTTAAATCTTTCGCTAATGACTCAGCTTTAGAAAAAGTTCTATTGAAAACAACAAAGTTTTTAAAACCATGCTTACGAAGGAATCTAGCCATATTGGTATTCGTAGTTCCAGCTCCAATAATCAGAATACGAGCTGACATTGGAATATTCATGTCACGTAAACGGTGATAAGCCAAAGAAACAACAGATACTGGTTTTGTTGCAATACTTGTTTCAGTATATACTTTTTTAGCAGTCTCAATTGTTTGACGTAATACCAAACGAATGAAATCACCAGTTAAGCCCATTTTTTTAGATTGCTCGAACGCATTTCTAACTTGCGTAATGATTTCTCTTTCACCGATTACCATTGAATCGATAGAAGAAGCGACACACAATAAATGTTCTACAGCTTCAATCCCAACAAATACAGCTGATTTTTCAGCAAAAAGTTGAACTGTTTCTGTTGTAAAATCTGGGTA
>CALPRR020000229.1 GCA_943326025.2 Candidatus Kuenenia stuttgartensis
CCATCTGTTCGTTTAGTTTCTTTTAAATGTTTTAATAATGGAATATTTTCTTCGCCGTCGTCATGAACGGAATAAATTGTTGAAAGCGAACCAACAAAAACTTCTCTTGCTGCAAATGAAGTAATCAACGAAACGCCTATTTTCCAATCATAACCAATTGGAGCAATAATAGGTTCAATCGCTTGTCCAAAATGTCCAATATATGAGTTTTGTAACTTAGTAGAAGCGATCAATTGTTCTTGGTCTTCAGTTGAAAGTTGTTGGAATTCATCTGATTTTTCAACTTTTTGAACTTCCGTTTTCATATCATCTGCTGGACCAAATGTGGCCAATCCCCATAATAATATTGAAACTGCAAGTATCACTTTACCAGCATCAAAGACAAACACTTTTACTTTTTCTAATACGGTCATACCAACATTTCCCCATCTTGGAGATTTATAGGAAGGTAATTCTAGTAATAAAAAACTCTTTTCTTTTGTTTCAATAAAGAACTTCATAACTGCTGCTACTAAAAGCGCTGAAACTAATCCTAAAGCATACAGTCCAAATAATACTAAACCTTGAAGATTGATAACTCCAAAAATCATCTTAGATGGAATTACTAACGCAATTAATAAAGTATAAACTGGAATTCTCGCACTACAACTCATTAAGGGCGCAACAAAAATGGTAATCAATCGCTCTTTCCAACTACTGATTGTTCGAGTTGCCATAATTCCAGGGATCGCACAGGCAACACTTGAAAGTAAAGGAACAACGCTTTTACCATTTAAACCCAAAGGACGCATCAATCGATCCATGATGAATACAACTCGCGCTAAATAACCACTTTCTTCTAATATCGATATGAAGAAAAACAGTAAAGCAATTTGAGGAATGAAAACGATTACACCTCCAATTCCAGGAACAATTCCTTGGCTTATAAGGTCAAAAAATAAACCTTCCGGTAAACTATTTTGCAACCATTGACTGAAATTGGAGAATGAACCATCAATAATATCCATTGGAACGGCTGCAAAAACATAGATCAATTGAAATAAAATCATCAAAACAGCTGCAAAGATGAGGTAACCAAAAATTGGATGAACCAAAACACGATCTAGTTTACTACTTTTTGAAAACGATGAATCTAATTCTTTTGCGACAGTTGCTTCACCTACAACTTTTTGAATTGTCTCGTAACGAATTTCAGCTTCTTTTGATTGACTTTCTAAATCATCTATGGGTAACAATTGAAAATCAGTTGAAATGCTGCTTACAAATGCATCAACGTTATAGTTTTCAATCGTATTTTTTAATTTATCTATTCCTAAACCAACTCGAGCATTTGTTTCTATGATTTTCGTATCCGGAAAATGTTTTTCAAGTGCTTTCACATCGATTTTTTTCCCTTTTCGATTTGCAACATCCGACATGTTTAACACTAAAATCGAAGGAATTTTTAAATCATGAATTTGTGTAAAAATAAAAAGATTGCGTTCCAAATTAGAAGCATCTGTTATAACAATTGCTAGATCAGGATAATCTGAATTTGATTTATCTGATAAAACATCATAAACTACATTTTCATCTTTTGAACGAGGATATAAACTATACGTTCCCGGAAAATCTATGATTTCGTGCGTTTCTCCTTTTGATGTTTTGAAATTACCAGTTTTTTTGTCAACCGTTACACCTGGAAAATTCCCAACATGCTGACGCATACCTGTCAACAAATTAAATACAGAACTTTTTCCTGTGTTTGGATTTCCTAATAATGCAATTTTCATGAAACAAATTTAGTCAGAAAATCTATTAATCTTTTGAATCGTTGACATTAATTAATCCAGCTTCGTCTAATCGTAAGGATAAAATATATCCACCTAAATCAACAGCAATTGGATCACCGAAAGGAGCTTTGAATAAAACTTTCAATTTTTTTCCAGCGATTAAACCCATTTCCATCAACTTAGGCTTCAAAGAAGAATCCTTTAAGTCAACTACAGTAACAGTATTTCCTGGTTTAACAAATGAAAGTTGCATACTACATTAAATTAATATGAAGCAAATGTAAACTATTTAAAGGAGTGAGTCAATCACTAGTTTGTGGTATTTTAAGGTTACTAATAACTTCTTCGAATATGTACCTTCAAAGCCTCACGTTTTAAGATTTCTTCGGAAAGACTAAGTATAAAATCACTTTCTTGGGTCATTTTTAAGAAGCGATGTTCTGCAATATCAATCGTGTAGATCAAAGGAAGTAATTTGGATTCTCCGTGCTTGACAATTTCAGTAATGATTTCTTGAATGGCTAATTCGATAGCGTTTTTAGTCCATGGTACTTCTTCAAAACCATCAGCGAATCCATATCCAAACTTTGCAAAATCTTTACTAATTTGCTTTTGAGTTTGAATGACAAAATCGTCATCTGAAAATTGTTTTGTTAAATCGTTGTTCATGTTTTTTATTTCCCTCTTTGAGGAGGGGGGATGTGAAAATTGAGGGTTTTAAATGCAAATATTTCTTAAAGATTATACATGTCATCCCCCTTAGTCCCCCTTCAAAGGGGGAAAGAAGAAATTATCTTATCTCTCCTCCTGCTGAAAAACCTTTTTCGGGTGTCATGAAACTTAGTTTACCTTCTTCGTTTTCGGCCATTAAAATCATACCTTGAGATTCGATACCTTTGATCATTCGAGGTGCTAAGTTCAATAAGACGCTTACTGTTTTTCCTACAACTTCTTCTGGCGAATAATGTTCAGCTATACCAGAAACAATTGTACGTTGGTCAATTCCTGTATCCACCAATAATTTCAATAATTTATCAGCTTTCTTCACTTTTTCAGCTTCTAAAATTGTCCCTAAACGAATATCCATCTTAGAGAAATCTTCAAAAGCAACCGTTTCTTTTTGAGGAACAACTTCTTTTTCAACTGGAACAGCATTCGCTTCTTTGGAAGCTTGTAATCGTGCTAATTCTGCTTCTACTAACGTATCTTCGATTTTTGGGAATACGATAGAAGGTGTATTAATCATATGGTTTTGAGCTAATAAACTTGCATCACCTGCAATTGTCCAATCGTCGTTTGTGAAGTTCAAGAAGTTCGATAATTTCGTTGCAGTTCCAGGTAAGAATGGTTGTAAAACAATACTCAAATTCGCCGTGATTTGTAATGCGATGTTCATGATTGTTTTAACACGTTCCTCGTCTGTTTTAATTAATTTCCAAGGTTCGTTATCTGCTAAGTATTTATTTCCTAAACGCGCCAAATTCATCGCTTCAGCTTGTGCATCTCTTAGTTTGTAAGCATAAACTAATTTTGAGATACGAGCAGGTATTGCTTTCATTTCAGCTAATACTTGTTGGTCTTCAGGTGTTAATTCTCCAATTGGAGGAACAGCACC
>CALPRR020000230.1 GCA_943326025.2 Candidatus Kuenenia stuttgartensis
ATTTTGGCTTTTGGGAAAATGAAAAAATGAAATTTGATTATATGTATCTAGATGACAGTCGCCAAGGCATACAAAAACAATGGTATGAAAGCGGGAAAAAATATTATGAATTAACGTTTTCTGATGACAAAGAAAATGGTATGCAAAAAGCTTGGCGTGAGAATGGAAAGCTATATATTAACTATGAAGTAAGAGATGGTGTGAAATATGGTCTCCAAAAAGCTGCACTTTGTTACACCTTGAAAAATGAAAAACTAAAATGAAATATTACTCTATTATTCTTTCTTTATTACTAATGATGGCTTGTACTGATAATACAAGAAAACTTCCCTATTATAACACACCTGATTTCACTCCCAAATGGGAAATGACGAACGATAAAAATTTTCATCAAATTAGACCTTTTAAACTTAAAAATCAGGACAACAAAGTTTTTACTGAGAAAGATATTGACGGTAAAATTTGTGTTGCAGATTTCTTTTTTACAAGTTGTCCGGGTATTTGTCCTAAAATGACAAAAAGTATGGGTGATTTACAAAAAGAATTTATAAATGACGATGATATATTACTCTTATCTCATAGCGTAACTCCTGAGAAAGATAATGTATCTGTTTTAAGAAAGTATGCAAAAGAAAAAAAAGTCAATAGCAAAAGATGGAAACTTTTAACTGGAGAAAAAAATGAAATCTATGATTTAGGTCGTAAATATTATTTCGTTGAGGAAGATGAAGGTGTAAAAAAAGGAAATGATGTGTTTTTACATACCGAAAATTTTATACTTATAGATAAGGATAGACATATTCGTGGAATTTATAATGGTCTAGATCCAAATAGTATGCAAAATTTAATAAATGATATAAAAGTTTTGAAAGTTGAATAGTTTAGAATAACACATATATATTATTAAAATTAACTAATAACGGAGAAAACTTCGATTTTTGATACCTCACTTTTTTATTCAACCCAACTTAAATTTTCTACAACTTAACCCTATTTTCAAACTAGTTAAGGAAACTAAATTTTAGTAAATAAAACTAATGCTGGAAATTTGATTGATCAATACTGGAAAGTCCAATTGATTAAATTTTATTTTGCCTTTATGAAAAAAATAGTATCCGTCATTTTCTTTATGTGCACTTTCCTATTGAATGCACAAAACAGCGAACAAAACATTCGAGGAACAATTATCGATAAACTTTCAAAAACACCAATCATTGGTGCAACTGTTCAAATCAATTCAATTCAAAAAGCAACTTTTTCTGATAGTGTAGGTAATTATTCATTAAACGGAATCTTGCCTGATAGATATGATGTTTTGGTTTTATTTACTGGCTATAAAGATGTATTTATTCCAAATGTAATTGTTACTTCAGGAAAAGAAGTAATACTTGATATTGAAATGGAAGAATTGTTTAACAATAAATTAGATGAAGTTGTTGTGAAAGCAAATGATAAATCGAATTCAATCAATAAATTAGCAACTGTGAGTGCCCGTACTTTTTCAATGGAGGAAGTCAATAGATATGCTGGAGGAAGAAGTGATCCCGCTCGATTGGTTGCCAATTTTGCAGGTGTGAGCGCACCAGATGATAGTCGAAATGACATCGTAATTCGTGGTAATTCTCCAGTAGGAGTTTTGTGGAGAATAGATGGAATGAATGTAACGAATCCAAATCATTTTGCTTCTGTTGGAACGACGGGTGGAGCTGTAAGTGCATTAAATACAAATCTTCTAAAAACTTCAGACTTTTTCACTTCAGCTTTCCCTGCAGAATATGGAAATGCGAATTCAGGTGTTTTCGATTTAGGATTACGAAACGGAAATAATAAAAAACGTGAAACTACTTTACAAATTGGAGTTATTACAGGTGCTGAAGCAACTACTGAAGGCCCAATCAATAAAGCTAAAGGTTCATCTTACTTAATTGGTTATCGTCATGCATTAGCTAGTGTTGCACAAGCAGTCGGTATAAATATTGGAACAACTGCCACACCTTCATATCAAGATTTATCATATAAATTAAATGGTGGAACAACTAAATTTGGTAAGTTTTCTACGTTTGGAATTTTAGCAAATAGCACCATCAACATCGGTGGTGGAAATGATAATACACTTTACGGTAATGGAAATAAGGTAGATTTTTCAAGTAAAATAGGCATAATGGGCATCAATCATTTTAAGCAAGTGAACAAACGTTCTTATTTTAACTCATCAATTGGGGTAAACTATTCTTATACGAAGCAAATTGGATATAAAACTGATAATTTCACCAGTACATCTTTCATAAAAGAAGAAAATACAGTTGAAAAAACAAGTTACAACTTAAACACTTCTTACAATACAAAATTGAATTCTAAATTGTTTTTAAAAATTGGACTTCAAGATGAAATTATTGGCTTGTATTTGAATTATAAAACAAAAGAAAATTTAAATGATAGTTACAAACAAATTTGGGATTATAACAGTTCTACAAATTTAGCGCAAGCCTATGTTCATTTAAAATATACTATCTCTAACAGATTTAAAATGAATATCGGAGTGCATTCTCAATATTTTGCTCTGAACAATTCAAAATCAATCGAACCAAGATTTGGATTAACATATATCACTGGTGAAAAAAGTAATATTACGTTTGGATACGGTTTACATTCTCAAACACAACCAATCAACGTATATTTTCTTCAATCACAAGATGCAAGTGGAAATACCGTTTACAACAATAAAAACTTAGATTTTACAAAAAGTCACCATTTGGTATTGGGTTATTCTTACCAACCAACTAAGGATTGGAGAATTAAAACAGAAGCTTATTATCAATCATTATTCAATGTTCCTGTCACCTCTTATTCAGGAAGTTATTCAATGCTAAATACAGGTTCTACTTTTAAAACTGATTTACAAGATAGTTTAGTAAACGAAGGAACTGGAACAAATTACGGAATAGAATTAACTGTAGAAAAGTTTTTTAGTAAAGGGTATTATGGTTTGTTTACGACTTCTGTCTATGATTCAAAATACAAAGGAAGTGACGGAATTGAACGAAATACCGCTTTTAATGGAAGATATGTTTTTAACTTTTTAGCTGGGAAAGAATGGAAAGTTGGAGCGAAAAAGATCAATAAATTTTCATTGGATGTGAAATATACGAATGCAGGCGGAAGGGCATATACTTCGATTGATGTAGAAGCTTCAAATTTGGTAGGTCACGAACAAAGATCGACGGATATTTACGGTTCATATTACGCTAATTACTACCGATTAGATGTTAAAATTGGTTTTGTATTAAACAGTGATAAACGAAAAATAGCACAAACTTTTTCATTAGACATTCAAAATGTTACCAACCATAGCAATATATTTTCTTCAAGTTATGATGATAAACTTAA
>CALPRR020000231.1 GCA_943326025.2 Candidatus Kuenenia stuttgartensis
GGTTGTTAAGACCTTAAAACAAGATGCAGAGGGAAATAAAGCTGCAGATGGTATGGATGCGGCGTTGTGCAGAATCGATTTTGAAAAGAAAGAGTTATTGTTTTCAGGAGCTCATCTGCCATTGTTATTATTACGAGATGGCGAGTTGGAGACTTTTAAAGGTGATAAGTTCCCTGTTGGTGGAATGCAATATCGAAACAGAAATACATATTCAGATCATACGATTCAGTTAAAAGAAAAAGATCGTGTTTTTGTATTTTCAGATGGAATTATAGATCAAGTTGGTGGAGAAGAAAACATGAAATGGATGACATCTCGATTAAAAGAATTTATCATTGAAAATAAGGATGTACCAATGAGAGATTTTAAAGAAACGATTAGTCAAAAGTTTGATGATTTTAAAGGAGAACATAAACAAGTAGATGATGTATTATTAATCGGAGTTGAAATCTAAGCTATGGAATATACTTATACTTTACAGAAATTAATGGCAGAAAGTAATTATCTGCTTGCAATTCGAGATAATTTTGAGAGTTTATTATCAAAATCTGTATTTTCAATAGTAGAAAGTCAAATTTCAAATGATAATTTGGATGTAAATATTAAAAATAGAATATTTAGTGTTGTAGTAGAATGTGTTCAAAATATCTGTTCAAATGATAAAGCTCATTCAACATCAAAAAATTCTATTTTATTATTGAATAAAGTTGACGTTGGTCATAATATTGTTGTTGGGACCAAATTAAATAATGAAAGGAAAAATAGATTAGAACAAATATTAACTGAAATTTCGTCATCAAGTACTGAAGATCTTAAAAATAAACGAAAAAGTATCATTTCTACTAGAACTAATTTAGAGGAATCTCAAAAAGAGAATTTAGCACTAATTGATATGTTTATCCGTTCGGCAGGAAAAGTGAAATATCACTTTCAAGGAGAAGATGGAAACGATTGTTTTTTAATAATCGAAATAGAAATTTCTAATAACTAAAATTATGGCTCTTATGGATACATCATTAAAACAAATTCATTCTATAATGAATGATGAAAATGCAGTTTTAATTTACTCAGGTGAGTTTAATCAAGATATCGTAAAATCGATGTTAAGTTATACTGAAGGTAAATTAGAGTCTTCAGGTATAGATGATTTAGTTCGAAAAAAGATTTTCAATGTTATGGTTGAACAACTACAGAATATTACAAAACATCAATATACTGCTGAAGAAAAACAAGTAGTTCAACCTTGCTTTATCCTTATTGAACAAGAAAATTTCTATAACCTAGTTACAGGTAATCCAATTCACATCGATACGATACAAATGGTAAAAGATAGAATTGATCAAGTGAATGGTTTAAATGCAGAAGAGCTAAAGGCATTATACAAACAAGCGAGACTAAATTCAAGAATATCTGAAGTGGGTGGAGCTGGTTTAGGATTTATAGATGTTGCTAGAAAAACGGAAAATAAACTAGAATATGCCTTCTTTGATATTGAATCTGCAAATTATAAATATTTTACTTTGAAAACTCAAATAAATAAAATTATTGAGTAATTTTAGTGGAAACCGATTAAAATAAGATATTTACTTTACTTAAATTTTTTAATAAAAATAAAATGGAACATTTAATAATTGACAAAACAGACGATACTCCATCAATTGATTTTAACCCGACTTCAAGAGAATTAAAAATTAGTGGTAGATCGTTACCAGAAGATGTGACTACATTTTATGCACCGGTTTTAGAATGGTTAGATGAATTAGAGGAGACACCAGTTGGTGAATTTAAATTCATCGTTAATTTAGAATACTTTAATACAGCATCTTCTAAACTTATTTTGGATATATTAATGAGACTTGAAGATATTCATACAGGTGGTAATAATACGATTGAAATAATTTGGAATTATGATAAGCGTGATACTGATATGGAAGAAGCAGCTGAAGAGTATTCAGAATTGGTAGAAGTACCATTTCAAATTGTTGGAATATAATTATAAAATAGTTTAATAGATTTGTTATTTATTTTAAATATTCAAATTGTAGAATATTTAGTCTAGTATATAAATACTTATTTCTTAAAAGATAAAATATGAGTGAGGAAATATTAAAAGCGTTAATGCAATTGTTCGCCATCATCAGTAAACAAGATGATGGAGGGAGTGATGTGCATGATGAATACGTGAAAGAGTTTCTTCTGTCTCAAATTTCAAGAGAAAGATTTGATGTTTATTATGATCAATATAACGATTATAAAAATGCTGAATCTTCCAATGATAATTCGAATAGAACTTCTGTAAAGGATTCTGTTAGAACACTTGCTCTTTGTAAAAGAATTAATAAAACACTTTCACAAAAGCAAAAGTCAATCGTATTGGTTCGTATAACTGAATTTGTTTTTATTTCAGATAAGATTTCGAATTTACGAATTGAATTATTAAAAACGATAGGAGATGTTTTTAAAATTGAACCTATTGAATATGAAAATATTTATAATTTTTCTGCAGCAAATTCTTTAGAGGATATTAAAGGAAATGAAAATTTTCAAATATACTTGGATAAGGAATACTTTGGGTCTATAGATAATCGTTTCTACAACAAAGAAGGATTAAATGCTGTTTTTTATTTCCTATTAGTTGAATCTGCAGGTATTGTTTTATTTCGTTTTTTTGGAGATATAAACGTTCATTTGAATGGTCTTCAAATAAAATCGAACAAAACTTATGTTGTAAATGATGGTTCAACTATTCGTACTCCCAAATCTTCTATTTTTTACAGTGAGGTACTAACCAATTATAGAAATAAGGGAGACAATCAAAATATTTTCTTTGAAGCAGATATACCTAAATATACTTTTCCAAATGGTAAAGTTGCACTAGAAGGTGTCAAAATTGTTGAGGAATCAGGAACCTTAATTGGTATAATGGGTGGTTCAGGAGCTGGTAAAACAACATTATTGAATGTGTTATCAGGTATTGAACCAACAGATCAAGCAAGCATCTTGATAAATGGATATAATATAAAAACAGAAGAAGCAAAAGCAAACATCGGTTTTATTCCCCAAGACGATTTATTAATGGAGGATTTGACAGTTCTTCAAAATTTATATTACAATGCTAAATTAATCAACAATACTTGGACGGAAGATGAAATCTATACTCGTATTGAAAAGGTTTTAAAAGAGTTAGGTTTATTTGAAATAAGAGATATTGCAGTTGGTAGCCCATTAAATAAAAAAATAAGTGGAGGACAGCGTAAGCGTTTAAATATTGCTCTTGAGTTAATTAGAGAGCCATTGGTTCTTTTTGTTGATGAACCTACTTCAGGTTTATCTTCTAAAGATTCTGAAAATGTAATGACTCTCTTAAA
>CALPRR020000232.1 GCA_943326025.2 Candidatus Kuenenia stuttgartensis
ATTCTAGATAAATCTTGAGCTGCACTATCAATTAATTTTTTATCAGCAACCGCATCACCCATACCTTGGCTTAATACGATTTTTTGAAGTCTCGGTACTTTCATTACTGTTTTGTAACCGAATTTTTCAGTAAGTTCAGCAATAATTTCCTGACTATACTTTTCTCTTAGTCTTGGTTTATAACTCATTACTTAATCTCCTCCCCTGACTTTTTTGAATAACGAACTAATTTACCTTTATCATTCATTCTACGTCCTGTGCGTGAAGCAACACCGTTATGAACTACCATAAGATTAGAAATGTGAATAGATGCTTCTCTTTCAACAATTCCACCTTGAGGATCTGCAGCACTTGGTTTAGTATGACGTTTGATCATATTTACACCTTCAACTACTGCACGTAATTTTTTCTTGTCGATCGTAAGGATTTTTCCTTCTTGACCTACTGACTCACCGCTTAATACTTTAACGGTGTCACCAACTTTAATGTGTAATTTCTGTTGCATAACTTACCTTTATTTAAAGTACCTCAGGAGCAAGAGAAACAATTTTCATATAATTGTTTTCTCTCAATTCTCTGGCTACTGGTCCAAAAATACGAGTTCCTCTCATCTCTCCCGCTTGATTTAAGATAACGCAAGCGTTATCATCAAAGCGTATGTAAGAACCGTCTTGACGACGAATTTCTTTTTTAGTTCTTACAATTACCGCCTTAGCTACCGATCCTTTTTTTACGGCACCAGAGGGCGTTGCGCTCTTAACAGCTACGACGATTTTATCTCCTACTGAAGCATAACGACGTTTTGTACCTCCTAAAACTCGGATGCACAATACTTCTTTTGCTCCGGAGTTATCCGCTACTGCAAGTCTTGATTCCTGTTGTATCATTACTAAAAATTATTTAGCTCTTTCAATTACTTCTACTAATCTCCAGTTCTTTGATTTAGACAAAGGTCTGGTTTCCATAATTCGAACAGTGTCACCAATGTGACAGTCGTTGTTCTCATCGTGGGCTACAAATTTAGTAGTTTTTTTTACGAACTTACCATATTTAGGGTGCTTTACCTTTCTTTCTACAGAAACAACGATAGATTTTTCCATCTTATCGCTTGCTACAATCCCTATACGTTCTTTTCTTAAATTACGCTTTTCCATATAAGCTAACTTCTTAATTAAACAAGCAACTAAGCTTGTGTTCCACGTTTTGTCAATTCAGTTTGCAATCTTGCGATCGTCTTTCTAACCTTACGAATATGTATCGGATTTTCTAAAGGAGCAACACTATGTGTTAATTTTAGTTTTGCTAATTGTTCAGAAGTATCTGCGATTTGATTCTTCAAGTTATCAACTGAAAGTTTTGTGATTTCTTGCTGCTTCATATTAAATACTATTTACCAGGTACAACATAATCGTTACGAACAACAAACTTACACTTTACAGGTAATTTTTGTGCTGCCAAACGAAGAGCTTCTTTAGCTGTTTCGTAAGGAACACCGTCCGCTTCGAATATAATACGCCCTGGTTTAATTACTGCTACCCAGTGACTTGGAGCTCCCTTACCTTTACCCATACGAACCTCTGCAGGTTTAGATGTAACTGGTTTATCAGGGAATATTCTAATCCACACTTTTCCTTCACGTTTCATGTAACGCGTAACTGCGATACGTGACGCCTCAATTTGACGAGAAGTAATCCATGCTGGCTCCAAAGTTTTAAGTCCAAAAGATCCGAACGCTACAGTACTACCTCTATGAGCTAATCCTCTGTTTCTTCCTTTTTGTACTCTTCTAAATTTGGTTCTTTTTGGCTGTAACATCTTTCGAAAATTTTACTGTCCTTATTATTTTTTCTTTCTTTTTCCTACTGGTTTTCTACCTTGAGCTCCACCTGATTTACCAGCTGAAGATGCAGACATTCCAACATTAGGAGAAAGATCTCTTTTCCCATAAACTTCGCCTTTACATATCCACACCTTGATACCTAAACGACCGTAAGTTGTATGAGCTTCTGATATAGCATAATCTATATCTGCTCTGAACGTATGTAACGGAGTACGTCCATCTTTAATCATTTCAGAACGAGCCATCTCTGCACCATTCAAACGTCCAGAAATCTTAACTTTGATTCCTTCCGCTCCCATTCGCATTGTACTCGCAACTGACATTTTAATTGCTCTTCTAAAAGAAATACGAGCTTCGATTTGACGAGCAATTCCATCCGCAACTAAACGAGCATCCAATTCTGGACGTTTAACCTCGAAAATATTGATTTGGATTTCTTTTTTCGTAATTTTCTTTAACTCTTCTTTTAACTTATCAACTTCTTGACCACCTTTACCAATAATAACTCCTGGACGTGCAGTATTGATAGTTACAGTAACAAGTTTAAGCGTTCTTTCAATAATAATTTTTGAAATATTAGCTCTTGATAGACGTGCATTTAAATACTTACGGATTTGATCATCTTCAACAATTTTGTCTCTGTAATCATTTCCACCGTACCAGTTTGATTCCCATCCGTGAATAAAACCAAGTCTATTTCCAATTGGATTTGTTTTTTGTCCCATTATCCTATCTTAATTTTTACCGTCAATTACTACAGTAACGTGGTTTGATCTTTTTCTTACTCTGTGAGCTCTACCTTGAGGAGCAGGTTGAATTCTCTTCAACATTGCACCACCACCAACTTCTATTGATTTAACAATTAAAGTTTCTTCTTCGATACTCTTTCCTTCATTTTTTTGCTCCCAGTTAGCAATTGCAGAACGCAATAATTTACCTAAACTGATAGAAGCATTTTTTGAGTTATGTTGCAAAATGTTTAAAGCTTTATTAACTTCAACACCTCTTACTAAGTCGGCAACTAATCTCATCTTTCTTGGAGCAATTGGAGAATCATTTAAGCGAGCAAAGGCCAAAGTGGTTCTTTCCTGCTTTAAATTCTCAGCTCTCAATCGTTTTCTAGCACCCATTTTTTGCTATTTAAAATTCTATCTTTTCTTATCTTTCTTATTCGCTCCATGCCCACGGAAGTTACGAGTTGGCGAAAATTCACCTAACTTATGTCCTACCATGTTTTCAGTAACATACACAGGGATGAACTTATTGCCATTATGAACAGCAAAAGTTAAACCTACGAAGTCTGGAGTAATTGTCGATGCACGAGACCATGTTTTGATCACCGCTTTGCTATCTTTAGCTTTTGCATCATCCACTCTCATTACAAGTTTGTAATGTACGAATGGTGGTTTTTTCAACGAACGACTCATATCCTAATTATTTTTTTCTTCTTTCGATAATTAATTTATCTGAATATTTCTTTTTATCACGAGTTTTGTAACCTTTAGCAGGAACAC
>CALPRR020000233.1 GCA_943326025.2 Candidatus Kuenenia stuttgartensis
TCTCTTGTATAAATAACATTTATGGAAGGATATTTTGTTTTTATTGCTGCTCCTAATTTTAGAGCCATTGAAAGACAAACTTGTTTCTCTAATGCTGATTTACCATGGCAACCAGGATCTTTACCGCCATGCCCAGCATCTATTACAACTGTTTTGATCATAGCCATTTGGTCTTGTTGCGCAAACAAAGTAATGTTACACACTAATCCAAAAAAGAAAATTATGGTATAATTTATGTAATATCTCGTTTTTTTATCCATTTAAACTGGGTTATTTTTAATTTTGCAACTTGAGCAAACAATACAATACAAATTTAATTTAGAAAGTTGACCAAAAAGCGTTCCATATTCTTAGTTTTCTTCTGTTCATTGTTAATAATGTTCAAATCGAATCAATCGAATGCTTTTTTTCAACCAATAAAAGACACTCTTTCTTCAGATACACTTTACTTAATTGATGAATCGTTTGAAACACCTATAATTTATAATTCAAGAGATTCTATATACATTGATGTCCAAAAAAATCAAGTTCATTTATTTGGTGATGCACATGTAGAATACGAAGGTATTAATATGAAAGCTGGTTATATCTTAATTGACATGGATAAAAATGAGATTACTGCCAGTTATCGTTATGACAAAGATAGTAATCGACTAGAATTGCCTGAGTTTACTGATGGTTCAGATAAAATGATTGCTTCTCGACTTAGAATAAATACCGACACTAAAAAAGTTTACATTGAAGAAGCTAAGATTGAGCAATCTGAAGCATTCATATATATGGAAGTTGGTAAAAAACATACAAATGATGAAGTTCATTTTAGAAATGGCCGTTTTACAACTTGTGATTTAGATGATCCTCATTTTCATTTTCAATTATCAAAAGCAATCATGATACCTGACAAAAAAATTGTTACAGGTCCAATGAATTTGTGGATTAGAGGAATCCCTACTCCTTTTGGTTTACCATTTAGTGTTATTCCTCAATCTAAAACGAGAAAACATGGATTTCTTTTCCCTAATATAGTACCAATGTCTAATTATGGTTTTGGGGTTCAAGATTTAGGCTACTTCACACCTATTAATGATAAATTTCAAACTTCAAATTACTTAACACTATACAATAGAGGTAGTTTTGGATTAAGAAATCATAGTGAATATAAAGCAAATTATAAATACAATGGTAATTTTGATTTAAGTATTCAAAATTTAAAAGAAGGGTTTCCAAGTAATACTTCTACGAATAATTTTACAATAAAATGGGTTCATAATTCTGACCCTAAAGCAAGTCCTTATTGGAAATTTAGCTCTAATGTTAATTTTGTTTCTAACAACAATTCTAAAACCAATTTATATCAACAGAATAATGCAAATTACTTTACGAATCAATATAATTCTGATGTAAATATTAATAGAGCTTTCCCTGGAAAACCTTTTTCTATGGGTTTAAAAGTTTCCTTCAAACAGAATACGCAGTCAAAACTGATGACTTTAAATAGTCCAGAGTATAATTTCAATGTCAATCGATTCTTCCCTTTCAAGAAATTAATCAAAGACAATACAACAGAATGGAAACAAATATTTAGTAGAATTGGTGTTGTGTATAGATTAGACATGGCCAATAAATCTAATTTTAGTGATACTTTATTGAAAACGAGTCAATGGAATTCAATACAAAACAGTTTTATAAATGGAGCAAATCAAGCAATTTCCATCCAAACAACTGCCGGTCTTTTCAAAAACAAATTTAAACTGACACCTTCTTTAGATTATCGTTCATCGCTTAACGCTCAACAAAATTCAATCGGATTCGTTCCTTTATCAGCAACTAAAGACACTTTAATCACAACTCGCCATCAAAAAGTCGGAACATCTCAAACATTATCTTTCAATGCGAGTTTAACGACCGTAGTATACAGTTACTATAGATTTGTTGGAAAAAACAAACCATTATTGAGACATATTATGACTCCATCGGTTAGTTATAGTTATTCACCTAATTTAAATCCAACTTATTCTTATATTGATACTTCGGGAAAAACAATCAATTATTCGCCTTTTACGAATAGTTTATACTCTTCTACTTATACTTTGAATAGATCTGGAAGAATTAATTTTGGAATTAGTAATACGTTTGAATTAAAAAGACATTCGACAAAAGATTCTACAGGTTACAAAAAACTTAAATTGGTTGAGCAATTTTTAATCAATGGTAGTTATGATGTTTTCAAAGATTCTATGAATTTATCTGACATTTCTTTATCATTTAGATCAAACCCTGTAAAGGCTTTAAGTTTTGTTTCTAGCGCTACATTCTCGCCCTATTCATGGAATTCATTAGGGAATTCTATAGATAAATTTGCTATTCAAGAAAATGGTCGTTTAGGACGATATAAACAAGCTCAATTTGCAACTACCTATACCTTTGCATCAAAAGAGAGTATTAAAAAAATTGAATCCAGTAAACCACAAAATGCAAATTCTAATTGGAATTCAGACTATCAATACTTTGCATTACATCCTGAACAAATAGTGGATTTTTCAATTCCATGGAAAGCAAATATTACGCATAATTACACCTTAACATTAGAAGAAAATTCAATTCAATCTTTCAAGAAATTGAATACGTTAATGATAAATGGAGATATTAGTTTTACAAAAAGATGGAAGCTTGTTGGAACGACGAATATTGATATTAATAGTATAAAAATAATAAACACTCGTCTAGAATTAACGAGAGATATGCATTGCTGGGGACTTTCATTTATGTGGGTGCCAACAGGGCTAAATCGTTATTTTCAATTCAGAATATTCGCAACTAGCTCAATGCTAAGTGGATTAGAACAAAAATTCACTAAGCCGCCGTTGTTCTTTTAACCAACAATTAAAAAAATAAAATCAATTTGAAATTTGCTAATCTGCAATCTTATAATAAGGATAATTAAACCTCAGAAGCAAACAAAAATTTATTCGGAGAAACTAAATTAGTTTTAACAGCATACATGACAATTCCAGCTGTATTTTTTACACCTAATTTTGCCATTATGTTTTTTCGATGTGTATTAATCGTATGATTACTCAAAAACAATTGATCTGCAATCTGCTGATTCGTAAGACCTTCAGCAATTAGAACAACAATACCAATCTCTCTTTCTGACAAACTAATTGGTTCACAAGTAAATGATTCAAAATCAATATCATTTACATCGATAGAAGCTCGTTGAATTGTTTCTAAAATTTGACCACAGAAAAATTTATGTCCTCTCCCCGTTTCTTTTACAGCATTGATAATCTCTCCTAAATCACAATCTTTCTTCACATAACTTACAACTCCAGAGCGTAATGCATCAA
>CALPRR020000234.1 GCA_943326025.2 Candidatus Kuenenia stuttgartensis
CGTATTTTTCACTTTCTGAAACGCAATCAATCAGCTTCGTTTTTGAATCAATTGAAACTTATTTTTCAGAAGTAATTCGACTTCAAAAAAAGATTGAATTGCTATCAGAAAGAAGTTATAAGTTACTTTCAAAATGTGAAAATTTTCAGGAATATGAGCAAGTTCTTTTCAAAGGAAATTGGATTAATTTCGAACGATATTTTCCAGAATTAGCACAATTTAATTTTGAAAAAATCGGCACAAAAATTTCTGAAATTATTCAATTAGAAGAGGAAGAAAATAAACTTTTTGGAGAGCAAATAATCCAAAAAATTCAAGATCAATTTCAAAAATATCATACCCTATTACAGAGTTCAACCGTTCGACTTTCTGACGAAGAAAAGGCATTTAAAAAACGCTTAAAAAAAGGTAAATCAATTTTAGTAAAGGAATTTTCTAAAACAAGAAATCATCCTTCTATTCGCGAATTATTGCAAACAGAAGCAGTAGAATGGATCAAAATTTTAAAGCCAATTTGGTTGAGTAATCCCGTTCAGGTTTCAACATGTTTTCCTTTGAAAGCAAATTTATTTGACATCGTTTTATTTGATGAAGCGAGTCAAATTCCATTAACAAATGCGTTGGGTTCCATTCATCGAGGGAAGCGAATAATCGTTGCAGGTGATGATCAACAAATGGGACCAAGTTCATTTTTCAAAGTTGGTTCTACTGATGTTGTAGATTTGTTGCATCAATCCAATTTTTATTGGAAAACGATTTCTTTGCAGCATCATTATAGAAGTCAATTTCCTGAATTAATTCAATTTTCGAATACTCATTTTTATTCAAATTCTTTGATTGCTTATCCTTCAGCAAAACAAAATCATCAGCCATTGAATTGGCATTATTGTGAAAAAGGAATTTACAAAGACAACCAAAATTTGGAGGAGGCTAAAGTTATTGCAGGAATAATTGAGTTAAGTTTAAAAAGCAATTCAAAAGAAAATTCGATTGGGATAGTTGCCTTTTCTGAAAGTCAATTAATTGCCATTTGGAAAGCATTGCCGACCGAACAACAATTGCTACTTCAAGATAAGATTGATCAGAATTTAGCATTCTTTAAGTCCTTAGAAAATGTGCAAGGAGAAGAATGCGATGAATTGATTATCAGTTTAGGATATGCTAGAAATGAAGAAGGAGATTTTCATATGCGCTTTGGTCCGTTGAATCAAAAAAATGGAACTAAACGCTTGAATGTTTTATTGACAAGAGCGAAAGAAACCATTCATTTTGTAAGTTCTGTAAAATCGTCTGATTTTAAATTAACGGAGAATGAATCAATTCGTTTACTGAAATTGTTTTTAGCTCAAATTGAAACTCAGGAAGAAAAATCATTTCCGATGTTCCCACATCATTTAAAACCAATCGTTGATTTTGGAAGTAACACAGTAACATTTCAATCTATTGTTCAGCAATTGAGTAATGTGAATGAATTGGTAACGTTACAACGCGTTTTAGAAAATAGGGGATGGAAGGTTTGCTTTCAATAAAAATGGGCTCACAAAACTGCAAGCCCATTCAATCAATTATATAATTCGATTAAACTAATCCTGGTACTTCTACCATTTCGTTTACATCATCTGTGTAATTTACACCAGCAACTTTGAAACCGAATAAATTGTAAAAATCATCGCTGTATCCAGCTAAATCTCCAAGTGTTGGTAAAGATTCAGTTGTCGCTTGCTCCCATAATTCAGCAACTTTTGCTTGAACATCCGCACGCATTTCCCAGTCATCGATACGAATACGTCCTGCTTCATCGATTGGAGCTGCAGCACCTGTGTATAATCTTTCAGCAAATAAACGTTGAATTTGCTCGATACAACCTTCGTGAATTCCTTCTGCTTTCATTACTTTGTATAATAAAGAAATGTACAATGGAATTACTGGAATTGCAGAACTCGCTTGCGTTACCAATGCTTTATTTACAGAAACAAATGCTTTACCATTCAAATCTGCCAATGATTTAGTTATTTCAAATGCAGTAGCCTCTAAATGATCTTTTGCACGACCGATAGTACCTTTACGGTAAACAGGTTCAGTTAATGCAGGGCCGATATAAGAGTAAGCAACTGTTTGTGCATTTGGAGCTAAAACACCCGCTTTTTTCATTGCTTCGATCCACATTGCCCAGTCTTCACCACCCATTACAGCAACTGTATTTTCGATATCTTCCTCGTTACAAGGGTCGATAGAAATTGTTGTTACATTACCAGTATGGAAATCAACTGTTTTATTTGTAAAGTTTTGACCAATTGGTTTCAAAACAGATTTGTGTGTAATTCCAGTATTTGGATTTGTTCTCACAGGAGAAGCCAAACTGTAAATTATTAAGTCTACTTGACCTAAATCAGCTTTGATTAAATCGATTGTTTTATCTTTAATTTCGTTAGAGAATGCATCGCCATTGATACTTTTAGCATAAAGTCCAGCAGCATGAGCTTGTTTTTCAAAAGCAGCTGAGTTATAAAATCCTGGAGAAGCTGGTTTACCTTCAGCAGCAGGTTTTTCAAAAAATACACCAATTGTAGCTGCATCTGATCCAAAAGCACTCGTAATTCTAGAAGCCAAACCAAATCCTGTAGAAGCACCAATAACAAGTACTTTTTTCGGGCCATTGATTGCGCCTTTAGATTTCACATAATTAATTTGATTGATTACATTTTGCTCACATCCTTTTGGGTGAGCTGTTAAGCAGATAAATCCGCGCATTCTTGGTTCAATAATCATACTTTATTTTTTTATATACTGGAATTTCTAATAGATAAATTCTTAAATAGTCGTTCTTAGTATCATTTCAATTAGAAATCAAAGGTAAGGTTTTTTATGAGTATGATTATTATTCAAGCTTATTTTTCTTCTATGATTCAAACAAAAATCGGCAATCGAACTTGAATTTAAACCTACCAAACGTTCAACTTATATTAAGTTCAACATTTACAAATTTCAAATTTCAAATGTCCAAAATCTCCTTTTCAGCATTTCAGCTTTTTTAGAATGAGGCAAATAAATTGTTTATTCGCCGCAAATTTGCGGCGAATAAGTTGTATATTTACCGCAAGGAAACTTTTTATTATGGCAAAATACATTTATCAATCTGAAAATTGGACTGATTTCACTTGGAAAAGTGAGGAGATCAATTTACTATTTGGGGAAGTGAGAAACCTTCAAGGAAAGGTGAATGGCCAAATGAATGCATTGGGATTCTCGATGAAAGAAGAAGCATCCTTAACAACACTTACACTTGATGTTATTAAGTCATCCGAAATTGAAGGAGAAATACTCAATTATGAAC
>CALPRR020000235.1 GCA_943326025.2 Candidatus Kuenenia stuttgartensis
GATTATAAAAACGGAAATGTCTTAATGCCTGAAAATGAATCATACGCACGTTATAAGAAATTAAAAAACGGAACGTATACGCTAAAATACAAAGTAGGAAATCATTGCTGGAGAATGTGGAGTAGTTCCGTAATCACTTGGGATGGCTCAATTGTTCCCTGTTGTTTTGATAAAGATGCGCAACATGTACTAGGTTCATTAAAAACAACTGATTTCAATAACATTTGGAAAGATAAACGATACCATCAGTTTAGAACTTCTGTTTTAACTCATCGAAATCAAATTGATATTTGCCAAAATTGTTCTGAAGGAGCTAAGGTTTGGGTGTGATTCTGGTATTGATTTTTTTCAATTCTTAAAAACAATCAATACCGGAATCATAACAAATTATAAAACTCTATTTTATTTTGAAATTACTAGGTGAAATACCTAAAATAATCATATCATCCGTCTGTTCATTATTACCTTGCCATTTTCTTAAAAACATATTAAGCTCAATTTGTTTTTTCTTCAAATCTCTGGTATTTATTGAATTATCAAAAAACTCAACCAATCTTTTTCTGGAAAGCTTTTTAGATAATTGACCACCAAATTGATCAGTTACACCATCTGAGAAAAAATAAAAAATATCTTCTTTCTCATATTTAAATTTCATAACTGGAATTTCATTTTTATTGTCAATTGGATTACCCAAAGATTTAAATTTCAAACGATACAAATAATGGCAATTGCTTTTAGAATCAAAATAAATAAACTCTCTATTAATTCCTGAAATTTCAATCTCATTTAATTCTACATTAAGTTTAAATAAGAGTACATCCAAAGAATCATTAACATAATGTAAGCTTTTTGACTTTGAAAGACTTTTCATTATTTCATCATTTAATTGAAAAATAAAGTCTTGTAAAACATTTGTTTTTTTTGTGATATTTGAAATAAAGTGATAGCTTAAAACAGAAAGTAAAGCAGCAGGGATTCCATGCCCAGTACAATCTCCAATAGCACCTATTACTTCATTTGATGATGAATCTTTATCTATAAAACAAAAATCGCCTGTTACTATATCCTTTGGGCGATTAATGAATAAAAAATCTGAAAACAATAATTCTAAATCTTCTTGTTGTTCTAAAATAGCTTGTTGAATTTTCTTAGCATATAATATTGAATCTGTAACGTCTTCCAACTGACTGATGATTTTTTCTAAATCATCTTTAACAATTGGTTTCGATAAAAACCCTTTCATATTGGTATTTATAGCTCTTCTATAACTACTATCTTCATTATTTGCTGAAACATAAACTACAGGTACGTGAACAGATTCTTCAATTACACTCATTGCTTGAATCCCATCAATATCGTCTTCTAAACGAATATCCATCAAAATTAAATCTGCTGTGTTTTCTTTAAAAAAATCGATTACTTCTTGACCTGTAGTAAAACAATCAACAACTTCATGACCTAAATTTGTAACATAATATTTGTGAAGTTCCTGAATTAATAAATCATCTTCTACTATTACTATTCTTTTTTTCATTTTAATATTGAATATTTATTAAATACAACTGTTATGTCGTAATGTTTAGATTCGTTATAATTTATTTCACCTTTCAATTGTCTTAAAAAGGTTTTTATTAATTTATATCCAAAACCAATTTCTTCTCCATTTTTAACTTTTTCAGAAACACCATTTCCTTCATCTTTATAATCAAAAATGATATTATCACCTTCTAATCGAATAGAAATCGATATGGAAACTTTATGATCAACTTTTGCATATTTTAAACTATTTGTAATCAATTCATTTAAAAATAAACCAAAAGTTATACTTTTTGAAATTTCAAAATTTAAATTTAGACACTCGATTTTAAAATTTACTGAATCTCCGTTTGATTTATTGAAAATATTCTTGTAATAACTTGTTAATTCTATTAAATAATCATTCAAATTTATATTTGAAAACTGTTCGGATTTGTATAGCTTCTCATGGACAAGGGCGATGATTTTAATTCGCATTTGAACCTCACTAAGTGTTTCTAAATTTAATAAATCATGGATGTGAAATTTTTTTAATTCAATTAAACTATCTATAACTGCTAAATTATTTTTTACCCTGTGATGAATTTCACCAAGTAATACTTCTTTTTCTTTTAAAGATTCTGTAATTAAAATTTCTTGATTTTTTAATTCCGTGATATCCATTCCAAACCCTATAACGTATTGGCAATCATTATTATTATCAAAAATCGGAAAAAATTTTCTTAGTTTATAAGAATCTGTACCATCTTTTTCTTTGCCTTTTTCTTCGAAAGACAATCCAATTTTTGATTCAATTGTCTTTAAAAAAATCTTTCTCCTTTCATCCGCTATTGAAGTATCTTTGTTTCTAAATTTACAATAGTCATAATCGTTTTTACCGATTAAAAATTCTCTCACTACTTCATCTCTTATTCCGTTTGGATTGATAAATAAATAATTATGATTTTTGTCAAATACAACTACATCAGCAGGTAATTCATTTAAAATTCCTTCGTAAAAGTTTTTTTGATGTTGGATATTTAAAGACATTTTCATTTTTTCTGTAATGTCATATCTTATAGAGACATATTGATAGGGTTTCCCCTCTTTTAGAAAAGGGATAATAGTTGAATCAACCCAATAAAATGAACCATCTTTTGCTTTGTTTTTAATTTCACCTCTCCAAATTTTTCCCGATGAGATTGTTTTCCATAAGTCTATAAAAAATTCTTTAGAATGGTAATTTGAATTTATAATTTTATGACTTTTGAGATAACATTCTTCATCAGTATACTGACTAATTTCATGAAATTTAGTGTTTGTGTAAACAATCATTCCTGATGCATCTGTAATTGATACAATTGCAGATGCATCAATCGCTTTTTTATAATTATCTAATTGATATACTGCAGATCTTAATTCTAAATCTCTTTGTTCATTATTTGATTTGTCTTTTACAACTAAAACAAATGAATCCAATTCATTATTTTCATTTAATGTAGGTTTCGCATTAAATTCTAACAATCTAATTTTTCCTGATAATTCTATGATTCTAAATTCAGTTTTTACATACAAACCTTGATAAAGCTTTCTTCTATCATTTTCTAAAATTTGATAATCATCTGGATGAATAATTTTAAATATTAATTTGTAATCATTTAAAAAATCTTCAGAAGTATATCCAAAAATTTCTGAACAATTATCCGAAACTTCAATTATTTTTTGATTTTTTTCATCTATTTTAAATAAAACTTGCTCTAAAGAACTGAAAATAAAATCAATACTTTTACGAGTTTCATCTGC
>CALPRR020000236.1 GCA_943326025.2 Candidatus Kuenenia stuttgartensis
AGTTTGCTCGTCCGGAAACAACATTAGATACATTAGGAGGTTTAAGACCTGCTTTCAAAAAAGATGGAACTGTAACTGCTGGAAATGCTTCTGGTTTAAATGATGGAGCAGCTGCATTATTAATCGCATCAGGAGAAGCAGTTGAAAAACACAATTTAAAACCTTTGGCTAAAATTATTTCAGGTGCAATAGCAGGAGTTGAACCTAGAATTATGGGAATCGGTCCCGTTTATGCATCTAAAAAAGCACTTGAAAGAGCTGGTTTAACGTTAGACCAAATGGATATTTTAGAATTAAACGAAGCGTTTGCTGCTCAAGTTCTTGCATGTACACGTGAATTAGGTTTAGAAGATAATGATCCAAGAATTAATCCAAACGGAGGTGCAATCGCTTTAGGTCACCCACTTGGAATGTCAGGCGCTAGAATATTACTATCAGCAGCGATTGAATTACAAAAAACGAATAAACGTTATGCACTTGTAACGATGTGTATCGGACTTGGTCAAGGATACGCTGTTGTTATAGAAAGAGCATAATATTACCAACCTTTTAAAATATAAAACGTTTGTTATAATACGATTATGAAAAAAATTATACTTCTTATTATAACAAGCGTTTTTTTGTTTTCCTGTAGAAAACAAAATACATCTTGGGATTCAGATTGGAATATTCCTGTTTTAAATGACACGCTTTCATTGGATGAATTTGTAAATGATTCGACATTATCTGTTTTATCATCAGGTATGTATGAATTGGATTTACATCGAACATTAATGGATATAAATCTTTCTGATCTCATTACAATCCCTGATACTACGATCAAGACAAATTACATTTTATCTGTAAATAGTTTAGTTTTAGCACCTGGTTCAAATTTTGTAAACCCCTTACAAATCGAAGAACATCCGATTGATTTAAAAGATGTTCAACTAAAAAAAATCAGACTTAAAAAAGGTGCAATTTCTTTAAAGTTATCCAATCCTGTAGGTACGAAAACATATTTCACAATTACCCTTCCAGGAGTAACAAAAAATGGAATTGATTTTCAACATGTATTCATCGCTCCTCCTGGCTCACAAAGCAATCCTGGAATTGTTATTGAAAATGTTGATATTTCAGGATATGATATGAATTTAACTGGACCGAATGGGGGAAGTTATAATGTACTTCAATCAAATGTCGCAGTAAAAACAGACCCTTCCGGACCAACAGTAACAATTACCAATCAAGATGTTACAAAAGTTGAAGCAACAATCAAAAACATTAAAGTTGATTATGCAAGAGGTTACTTCGGAAATAAAATCATCTCAGATACAACAACTACAACAATCGATGCCTTATCGAAATTAATCGCAGGATCAATTGATTTACCGTCAACGAATTTATCATTCACGATTTCAAATGGTCTTAAAATCAGCGCAAAAGCTACATTATTCGAAATCAAAAGTGAAAATTACGCATCAAATAGTGTGACACTTCAACACCCCCAAATAGGTCAACCGATGTTTTTAGATCCTGCAACAGGCACTTGGGATAATTTCACGCCAAGTCTAAAAACAATTCAATTTAATTCCTTGAACAGTAATTTAGAAACTTATCTAGAAAATTTGGGATCAAAGCATTCAATAGGCTATTCTATTCAATTAAATCCTTGGGGGAATGTTTCTGGGGGTTGGAATGAAATTTTCCCAAATAGTAAATTGAAAGTTTCGATAGATGCTCAAATGCCGCTAACTATAGGTTTTAATGGATTGACCGCTCAAGACACGTTTGATTTTGATTTAAATCAGGATGAGAAAAAATCACATATAAGTTCGGGTAAATTCAGTCTAACTACTCAAAATTCATTTCCTTTTGGAAGTGAGATTACGTTGTTTTTGGTGGATCAAAATGGGAATACACTTTATACTGTTACAGGTGATGACAAAATCACTTCTTCACTTTATGGTTCTTACTATACATCCCAAGGATTAATATACTCTAAATCAAATATTAACTTTAATTTATCGGAAGAAATCATAAAAAACATTAGCTCTATTCATAAAATTGTAGTGAAAGCTAAATTGGATAGCCCTTCTCCTTCATCTGGAACAAATCAGCAAGTAATCATTCCGGAAGGAGCATTTCTTGGTGTTCAATTAAAAGCAATTTTTAAACTTAAAGCACGTATTTAGATGAAATTTAATTTTTTTCTATTTCTATTAATTACTGGGATGAGTTACTCTCAACAACTTCTTCCAATTCAATACGACACTCTTTCAAATTATAATGAAATCATCTTAAATGGTTCTGGAGAATATTCTTCAACTGCTATGAGAAATGAATTTATGGGTAAATTCATTAACGGCGGTTATCTATCAACAGAAATCAAAGATCATTCGTTCAAAAAAATGAACGGCCTAAACATTACAGGATTTGATATTAATTCTGAGCTTGAATATCGAAATCTTAAAGTCAATTTATTTAAAAAATCTAATATTGGTCTTATCATCAAAACAGGATATACTTCTATTGGATCAATGACCTATTCAAAAGACGCATTTGGATTGACATTTTACGGAAACGAACAGTATATCGATAAAACAGTGAATTTAACGGGTACAGAGTTTAAATTCTCAACATTTCAAAAAATAGGTTTGGGTATTATTTTCAAAAAATCAAAATCAAGTATTTGTTTTAACTACTTTAATCTTCAAAACAATGTTCAAGGTTCAATTATTGACGGAGTGTTTTATCAACCAAATGGTGGATTTAATGATAGTCTAAAAATCAACGGAGATTTTAGCAGTTCTAATGGCGCAAAATTTAATAAAGGATATGGCTTTGGAATAGATTTAGATTTAAAACTAAAAATAGACTGGACGAAAGAACAAAATGCATACATTCAATTTGTAGTGAAAAATTTAGGTTTAGCGACAATTTCATCTGGTGCAACTACTTACACGTTTGATTCCACTTATCATTACAGCGGTTTCAAATTAAATCAGTTGATTGGCGAAAACAATGTATTTTCAGATACCACTCAAATATATTCTCAATTAGGAATTCAGAAATCAATTCAACGCTCTAATTTATTTTTACCTGTAATGTTCCAAGTAGGAAAAATTGTCGATCAATATCAACTTCGAAAATTACAATCATTTTTTGGAATTAGAATGTTTCCAACGATGTCTTATATTCCATTAGTTTATGCTGGAGCAAATTATAAATTGAATCAAGTTTTCGATTTTGGACTTCAAGAAAGTTATGGAGGATTTGCAAATTTTAGAACAGGACTTTATGTTAACGCTAAAATAAAAAAAT
>CALPRR020000237.1 GCA_943326025.2 Candidatus Kuenenia stuttgartensis
AGAATTACAGCTGCAGCTACAACTGGACCTGCAAGACAACCACGACCAGCTTCGTCGCAACCAGCTTCTATTAGATTTTCATTTAAAAAAGGTAAAAGTTTTTTCATTGCTATAAAGATGATGAAAAAATATGTATATTTAGTTTTAGTTGGGTTTTATTTAAATTTAAACTTATGAAATTTAGTATTGTTTTATTCTTTGTAATTCTTTCATTTAATTTATTTGGTCAAGATGGAGACAAATATTATTCAATAAATACGAACAAAGAAAAATTAGCAATTTTTAAACAGAATGGGGATTACTCTTTTCAGCTTTTAGATAATTATACAGATGAAATTGTAAAAACTAATTCAAAATATTATGCAATGTATTTTTCAGTAGAATTTGATGAGGTTAAAAAAGAATTGAAATTAAAAATGATAACAAATGATGAGCAGAGTAGACATGTGATATGTCGTTATTTTTCTGCTTTAAATATAAATAAGATTAATATTGATGGAAAGGAGTATGAATTAGAAAACTTTTATCAGTTGTATCTAAAATAAAAAAGCGGAATTTTAATTCCGCTTTTTTTTTATGCTTTTAAATGACTTAGTAATCTTTCAAAATTAGGGTTAGAGACCAAGGAATCTGCTCCAATTGCTAATATACTTTTACAATTATTTCTTTCTAGCCAAAATGTGAAGTTTGAAACTCCAACATTAAGTGTACCATTGATGTCAATTTTTTGAACTGGTTTTTGCTTTTTGTCAAAAATGTCTCTTAGTTCATTACAATCTTTATCGATGCTTTGGTTTTCAGTGAAAATGATCAATCCATCAATATCATTTTCTTGACCTATGTGTTTTTTGAATTCGCCGATTTCAATATGAGAGTCTAATACCCAATTAGAGATTGCTTTTGCAAATTTTGTTTCTGAAAGTAAGTAAATGTTATTTATCTTCATTTTATCTGTATCAATAAATAAGGTATATAGTTATCTATTTGATTGCAAAAGTACTGATTTTACTCAGAAAATCACCTTTGTTTGTAAATCAATTTCAAAAAAAGATTAATAACCTAAGATTTTTAAATAATCTGCAGCTGTTTGTTCTTCTGAAAATAATTCTGTTTTTAACTTACCGTTTTCATCTCTTCTAATCAGAAGGTGTTTAGGTTCAGGTATTAAGCAGTGTTTTAAACCTCCAAAACCACCAATTGTTTCTTGGTAAGCTCCAGTGTTAAAGAAACCTATATACATTGGTTTGTTTTTGTCAAATTTCGGAAGATAAATCGCGTTTGAGTGTTGTTCAGAGTTATAATAATCATCACTATCACATGTTAAACCGCCTAAAAGCACTCTTTCATAATCGTCATTCCATCTATTAATTGGTAACATGATGAAACGTTGATTGATTGCCCATGTATCAGGAAGATTAGTCATGAAAGAAGAGTCTATCATATTCCATTTTTCCCTGTCGTTTTGTTGTTTTTGATGAAGTACATTAAAAATTGCTCCGCCACTTTCACCAACTGTAAAAGATCCGAATTCAGTAACAATATTTGGTTCTTCAATATCATTGTCCATACATACTTTTTTAACCTGAGTTAAAATTTCACGTACCATGTAGGCATAATCAAAATCGAAAGCTAATGATTTTTTTATAGGAAAACCACCGCCAATATTTAAATGATCTAACGTTGGGCAAACCTTTTTAAGGTTACAATAGATTCTAAGTAACTTAGTTAATTCATTCCAATAGTATGAAGTGTCATTAATTCCTGTGTTAATGAAAAAATGAAGCATTTTCACAGAAACTCGAGGATTATCTTGCACCATCGATTTATAAAAAGGAATGATCTCACGGTAACGAATTCCTAATCTAGAAGTATAGAACTCAAATTTTGGCTCCTCTTCAGAAGCTATTCTAATCCCTATGTTTAATTCCTTTTCAGTTGCGTCTAATAATAGTTGAAGTTCTTGAATGTTATCAACTACTGGCATAACATTTAAATCTGTGTTTTCGATTAACCATGCAATGTTTTCAACGTATTTATCTGTTTTGAATCCATTACAAATAACAAATTTACCAGGAGCTAATTTTCCAGAAGCATATAAGTTTTTTACAATATCAATATCGAATGCAGAAGATGTTTCAATGTGAACATCATTTTTCATGACTTCGTCAAGAACGAAAGAGAAGTGAGAGCTTTTTGTGCAGTAAGAGTAATGGTAATTACCACTATATCCTAAATTGTGCATTGCTTCTCTGAACCACCCTTTTGCACGTTGAATATTGTTTGATATTTGAGGTAAATAATTGAATTTTAATGGAGTTCCATGTTCTTCAATAAGTCGCATCAAATCTATGCCATGGAAAAACAAACGATCTTCTCTTAAATTGAATTCATCTTGAGGAAAGTCAAATGTTTGGTCAATTAAATCAATGTATTTAGTTCTCATTCTTAACTACAACTTATTATATTATTTTATGAAATCGATAATCAAAGATGGGGGTCTTCCAATTACCGCTTTATTATTTGTTATAACGATAGGACGTTCAATTAGTTTCGGATTTTCGGATAAAACTGAAAGTATTTGATCGTTCGTTAAATTTTTATCTTTGATTAATGTTTTGTATTCGTCTTCACCTTTTCGCACAAGCTCTACAGGACTGATAGCTAAAAGTGTTATTAGATCTTTCAATTCTTTGATTCCAGGCGAGTCTTTTAAATATTCTTTTATTGAAAATGTTTTACCTGATTCTTCTAAAATAGCAATTGCTTCTCTACTTTTTGAGCATCTCGGGTTATGGTAAACAATAATTTCTTTTTTCATTTAAATTCTTCCTTTACTTAGATTTTAAAGCTTGTTTTTTGCAAATGTATTATTAATTCAGCAATTAATTTTACACCTTAATGAAGAATTAATATAAAATTTAAGTGTTACAAACTGAATTCTATTTCTAAACGAAGACTGATTGTTGAAAACTGTGCCTTGAAGCGTTCTAAATCGACCTAAAAGGAAAGAAAAATCAAATAGTTTTAATATTTTAACGAATAAGCATGAATGTATGAATAACTACTTTATATTTTTTTAAAGTTACCTTATTTTTTCTTAAATTTGTTGTCATTAAAAAGGCTGTTAAATCAGCTATAATAAACATAAAGTTATCAAATTGATAATTTACAGAAATTGTATAATTAAAGTTAATATTTAAGATGAATTTATTAGACAAACTAAAGACAAGACTTGGACCTCTAGGAGATCATGCACATTATTCTCATGGTTATTACACTTATCCAAGATTGGAAGGGGAA
>CALPRR020000238.1 GCA_943326025.2 Candidatus Kuenenia stuttgartensis
TAGGTGTAACAGATAATCCTATTTTGGAAGCAATTTCTTTCGTTCCTAACTTCGAATTACCCAAAAGTAAGTGTATTATTTGTTGATCAATTGCATCTATATTCTCATACATAATCTATAATTGAATTAATAATTAGATAATATTTCTATTAAAATTAATAATAAAAGAATAAAATTCTACACTTATGGAAAAATAAAAATTTTATATTTCCCAAAGCAACCTCTCTAATAAATGGTGCGTTATAGAAATAACATCGAAGTTAGATTTTTAAATTCTAGATAAAAAATGTGACTTTTCTATAAAACCAAAAAATTATGAAAAAAATATTCGCACTACTAATTATTACTATAGGATTCACTTGTTATGCTCAAGTTGCAATAAACTATGCACAAGTTACAGGAGCTACATTACCAGAAAACAACAATGGAAGTATTCTACTTGATACAACAGGAAAAAATCTTAAAAGTTGGATTTTATATAAAGTGGAAAACCATACAACTGGACCTATGATGAGTTATAATGAATTACTAATGGACTCTCTACCTATAGGTAATTACTGGTTACTTGGCACTTCTAAAGATCCAAATTATCCATTTAATTATTGCTTTGAAGCGCAATATTCAATCGGAGTAAAACCTTCAAATCCATGTCCAACTTCAAACAATTTGAACATCTTTTATTTGATAGATTCATTGCCAAATGGACCAAAATTAGATTACTTCTGTGCACAACCATCATCAAACATTTTATATCAGGATCTACAATGGTATTCAAATGCGAATCCTATGAGTTCATTTCCAACTACGTATTGTAATTTTGCAATTCATGATGTCGGTACTGTTTTAACACTGGTAGGATTTAATGGTACATGTAATGAATCAAAGACAGTTACATCAGGTTTATCGAACTTAACATTTCCATATGTGCAAGTATATGCTGGAAGTGGAAGTAATACTGGAGCAAATAATACAACTGCTGGTCTTGAAAAAAATAGCCTTGACAATTTTAATATTTATCCAAATCCAACAAATGATCTTATCAATATTCATCGAAACAATCCGACAAATGAGGTGATAACAGTAGAAATTAAAGATCTAAATGGAAAAACAATATATAAAAATCATGGAATTACTGAATCTATTTCTATGAAATCAATTTCTAATCCAGGTTTATATTTTATGACTATAATGAATGAAAAAAATGAAGTTGTCAAAAACACTAAAATCGTTTTACACTAATCATCACACTATTTTCTAGTAATTAAGGCTATCAAATTATTGGTAGCCTTTGTTTTTTAGAATTTTTATCTAAAAAACATTGAAATTATTTATTTAAATAGTTTTAAAATATTGAATAATCAATAATAATAGTTTTATTTTCTACAAATAAAATAATATATAGAATCAAATGTAAATTTGTAAACATAATAAAGAACATTATTCTATGGATTATTCAAGAATGCAACCAGAAAGTTTGATGATGAGTTACGGTTATAAACCGTCATTATCAGAAGGAGCTATAAAATGCCCAATTTTTCAAACTTCAACATTTGTTTTTACTTCTGCAATGGAAGGAAAACGTTTTTTTGAATTAGCATATGGCCTAAGAGAAAAAGACAAAGGTGAAGAGTTAGGTTTAATTTACAGCCGTTTAAATAATCCAGATTTAGAAATTCTTGAAAACCGTCTTTGTTTATGGGATGGAGCTGAAGATTGTGCAGTATTTGAAAGCGGAATGTCAGCAATTTCAACTGCGTTAATGGAATTTATGGCGCCTGGAGATTTATTGTTGTATTCTCGTCCAGTTTATGGTGGAACGGATCATTTCATCAACCACTTTTTAAAGAAATTAAATATCATGTCTGTTGGTTTTCATGCGACAGATTCGAAAGAACAAATAATTGAGCGTATCAATGCAACAGGAAGAGGCGATCGTTTAACAATGATTCACATTGAGACTCCTGCTAATCCTACAAATGCATTGATTGATATTGAAATGTGTGCAGAAATTAAAAATCATTTCACTACAGAAGAAAAGCCAGTTGTTTTATCAGTAGATAATACATACATGGGACCACTTTGGCAACATCCGTTAAAGCATGGAGCTGATTTAGTTTTATATTCTGCAACAAAATACATTGGTGGACATTCAGATGTTATTGCTGGAGCTTGTTTAGGTTCAAAAGCATTAATGGCGAGAGTGAAAGGTTTAAGAACCTTCTTAGGGAATATGGCTGGACCTTGGACAGGTTGGTTATTAATGAGAAGTTTGGAAACATTGAAAGTGAGAATGGAAGAGCAAGCAAAAAATGCAGAACATGTTGCTAATTTCTTACAAAATCATCCGAAAGTTGAGAAAGTATATTACTTAGGATTTATAACAGACCCAAGAGAAAAAGAAATATTAGATCGTCAATATTCTTCAAATGGAGCAATGATTTCATTTGATATTAAAGGAGGAGAAAAAGAAGCTTTCAAATTTTTAGATTCTTTAGAATTGATCAAATTAGCAGTAAGTTTAGGTGGAACAGAAAGTTTAGCTGAACATCCTCAAACAATGACACATGCGGATGTTCCTCATGAAGATAAAGAGATTATGCATATTTCAGAAAAATTGGTTCGATTATCTGTTGGAGTAGAAAATTACAACGATTTGATTTTCGATATCGATCAAGCATTAAATAAACTATAATCAAACTACAAAAAGTTAAGGATAGTTGAAACTATTAGAATAAACTACAACTACAAAAACTATTTTTGACACAAAAAGGCGCAAATTGAATTTGCGCCTTTGCATTTTACTAATTTTATATAATTATTTTCCTAAAAATTTCCATTTACTTCTCAATACAGTCCCTCTGTAATCATCTAACTTTTCAGTGATGCCATGATTCATCAATTTTTGAGATAATTTCAATGTTCCTTTTCCTTGTTTGTAATCCATTTCTTCTTCAAAAATTGGGATAATACTTAACAAATAAACTAATTTATCTTCCAATTCTACTGGATTTAAGTCATCTGTTAAAAGCATCGTATCACTTAAGAAAAAATGATTTTGTTTCATCGTGTTAGACAATGCTTTGAAAGGATTTCCACACGGTATTGTATGTCCATGACCAAACCAAGTGTTTTTTGAGACGACATGTTTTGCCAAACGCTGAATCCAATCAAAAATCCAATTCATGTTTGAATTTTCACGATCATTCACGTCCCAATAACTTGGTAAACAAAAGTAAATTTCATTAAATTCTCTTCCCGCAACTTTCTCGGGAACTTCCATTTTGAAA
>CALPRR020000239.1 GCA_943326025.2 Candidatus Kuenenia stuttgartensis
GAAACATTTTCATCAAAAACCTCTGGAATTTTAGTCAATCCATCAATGATTAATCGCACTTTTGGTCCGAATAAATCCTCAACATCTTGAAGTGTAATATGCGTATCTTCAACAGTATCGTGAAGCAAAGCGCAACAAATTGAAGTTGCACCTAATCCCATTTCTTCTGAACAAATTCTAGCTACAGCAATTGGGTGATAAATATATGGTTCGCCAGATTTTCTTCGCATGTCTTTATGTGCATCTACCGCCACATCAAAAGCTTTACGAATCATTTTCGTATCTTCTTTTGATTTGACTTTTGCTGTACGCATCAAACCTTTGAAAGCATTTAGAATTTCTTTTCTTTCTTTTTCTAAATCTATTTCTGGAAAACCATTTACTGCTTCACTCATATTTCAATTATTTTGCTGGTAATATTTTTGCTTTTACTTCTCCAAATCCAATTCTAACATTGTCTTTTGTACTAAATCCTCTCATAATCACCGTATCGTGATCTAAGATAAACTTACGTTCACTTCCGTCATTTAACGTTAATGGTTTTGTTCCTTTCCATCCTAATTCTAACATAGAACCATATGAATTTGGCGTTGGCCCTGAAATTGTTCCTGAACCCATTAAATCTCCACAACGAATGTTACAACCATTCACCGTATGATGAGCTAATTGTTGAGCCATATTCCAATACATGTATTTAAAATTCGACTCACAAATCAACGATTCCTCTTTTTCTTCTGGTTGAATGTAAACTTCTAAGTTGATATCATACGATTTGTTTCCTTCAAATTCCAAATAACTCAATACATGAGGATTTTGTTCTGGTCCTTCAACTTTAAATGGCTCAAGCGCATCTAAAGTAACGATCCAAGGTGAAATTGAAGAAGCAAAATTCTTCGCTAAAAATGGTCCTAATGGAACATATTCCCAAGATTGAATATCTCTAGCTGACCAATCATTAAATAAACACATTCCAAAAATATGATCTTCTGCTTCTGCTGTAGAAATAGAATCTCCTAATGGTTTACCGTCATAAGTAATAAATGCTGTTTCCAACTCAAAATCAACCATTCTACTTGGAGCGTAAATTGGATTTTCTTCTGGATTTGGTTTAATTTGACCTTTAGGTCTGTATATATTTTGTCCTGAAAGAATTACTGAACTAGCTCTTCCATGGTATCCAACAGGAATCCATAGCCAGTTTGGTAACAATGCATTTGCAGGATCTCTAAACATTGTCCCAACATTAGTTGCATGTTCTTTACTAGAATAAAAATCGGTATAATCACCTATTTGAACTGGCATTTGCATGATCACACTTCTATTAGGAATCAAAACCTGTTCTGCATGATGACTATTTTTTTGTAATTCATCTATTTTAGCATCCAATAAATGAGATATTCTATTTCTCAATTCACGTGTTGCCAATTTTCCTTTTTTCATCAATCGATTCAAATTATCTGTATCGAAATCTTCTAAATCAAAAGGTTGATTATCTAAATAACCTAGTACGTGTAACGTTTTTAAATCTAAAACATGTTCACCTATTCTCACACCTACTCTACAAGTCAATGAAGATGTTCTAAAAACACCAAATGGTAGATTTTGAATAGGAAAATCAGAATTTTCGGGAACATTTACCCAACTTTTCAGTGACGGATCGTTTGCTGCAATCATTTTTATTAATATAAGATTATAAAATAAAACATAAAAGACAGAATATTCATCTGTCTTTTACAATATACAATGTAGCTATAATTTATTTAAACTAAATATTTTTTATAAAAAGATGAATAAATTGAAGTTAGTGTTCAATATTTTCAACCTTTAAATGAATATTTTAGGACAAAATTAAACATTGAATCTAAAGTGAAGAATATCTCCATCTTCTACAATGTACTCTTTTCCTTCAACTTTAAATTTACCAGCATCTTTGCATGCATTTTCAGAACCTAACGTTGTGAAGTCATTGTATTTCATAACTTCTGCACGAATAAATCCTTTTTCGAAATCTGTATGGATAACTGCTGCAGCTTTTGGTGCAGTAAAACCTTTTCCAATTGTCCAAGCTCTTACTTCTTTTACTCCACATGTAAAGTACGTTTGTAAATTCAATAAAGAATAAGCTGAACGAATTAAACGATTCACTCCTGGCTCGTCTAATCCTAATTCTTCTAAGAACATTTGACGCTCGTCATACGTTTCAAGTTCTGTAATATCTGCTTCTATCTTTGCTCCAATAACTAAAACTTCAGCGTTTTCATCTTTAACCGCTTCACGAACGATATCAACGTATTTGTTCCCTGTTTTAACAGAAGATTCATCAACGTTACATAAATAAAGAACTGGTTTTGTAGTAATCAATTGAAATTTATCAACGATTTCCATTTCTTTTTCGTCCAATTTCAATGTACGAATAGATTTCCCTTGTTCTAAAGCTTCTTTGATTCGTTGACACAATTCGTTTTCTTTCAAGATTTCTTTATCTCCTGATTTTAAAACTCTTGCTAACGTTGAAATTCTTTTTTCTACAGATTCTAAATCTTTTAATTGAAGTTCAATATCAATGATTTCTTTATCTCTAACAGGATTTACAGATCCATCAACGTGAATAATATTTCCATCATCAAAACATCTTAAAACATGAATAATTGCATCTGTTTCACGGATATTTGCTAAGAATTGATTTCCTAACCCTTCTCCTTTTGAAGCTCCCTTCACTAAACCAGCAATATCAACGATCTCCATTGTTGTAGGAACAACTCTTTCAGGATTTACGATGTTTTCTAAAACTTCTAAACGTGGATCTGGAACTGTAATAGTACCAACATTCGGTTCGATTGTACAAAAAGGAAAGTTTGCTGATTGCGCTTTCGCATTCGACAAACAATTGAACAAAGTTGATTTCCCAACATTAGGAAGTCCTACAATACCACATTTTAAAGCCATTCTTCGTAAATTTTGAATGCAAAGATAGGAAAGAAATATTAATTAATTTTGGATTTTGAATTTTGAATTTTTGATTGCGATTTTAATCTAAAATCTAAAATTTATCATCTAAAAATAAAATTGCTATTTTTATTCAAAAAAAAGAAAATGATCATTTTGTACATTTTAGCTCCAATAGCTTGTTTATTCATGTTAATCAACTTTATTGGATTATTTTTCCCAAGATTAACTCGTATTCAGGAATCTATAATTATCAACGAAAAACCGGAAGTTATTTTCCCTGAAATTGTTTCACTAAACAAATTTGTAACTTGGGATCCATGGTCAAAAAGAGATCCA
>CALPRR020000240.1 GCA_943326025.2 Candidatus Kuenenia stuttgartensis
AGATTAGGATTAAAATACAATGCCAATGAAAAATTAAGAATGAAATTCTCAGGAGGTCGTTTCTCTCAAAACTTTACATCGGCTTCTTCTGATAGAGATGTTGTAAATTTATTTAACAGTTTACTTTCTGCTCCTACGGATGTACAAGCGAAATTTGTAACTCAAATGGGGAAAGAGAAAAATGTTAAAAATGGTTTACAATATGCTTGGCATGCAATCATGGGATTTGAGTATGATTTAACAAAGCATTTAAGTATGAATTTGGAAGGTTATTACAAGTATTTCCCTCAATTAAGCAATATCAATACAAACAAAATGTACGAAGATGGAGCAATTGAATTTGCTACAAAACCAGATGTATTCAAAAAGGATTTTATCATTGAATCGGGTAAATCGTATGGTGTTGATTTATTATTGAAATACAGTAAGAAAAGATTGTTTATTTGGTGAGTTTATTCTTATGGTAAATCTACAAGATGGGATGGTTTTCAAGAGTATTTCCCAGTGTTTGATAGAAGACATAACATAAACATTGTAACGTCTTATGCGTTTGGGAAGAAGAAAGGAACTGAATTAAATATTCGTTGGAATTTAGGTTCTGGATTGCCATTTACACCAAATGCAGGTTTCTATCAAGGTGAAACATTCCAAAGTGGAATTACAACAGATTATACAACAACAAATCCATCTTCAGTTTCAAATCAATTAGGTGATTTTAACTCGCAAAGACTTCCATATTATCACCGTTTAGATATAACTGTTAAGAAACAATTTGTATTCAAAAATAAAACGGTTTTAGAATCCATCTTTAGTGTAACAAACACGTATAACAGGAAAAACATTTTCTATGTAAATAGAATAACTTCTAAAATTATTTATCAATTCCCTATTCTTCCAAGTATTGGTGTGAGTTATAAATTCTAATTAGTATTAAAATTTTTAAAGCCCTTTTCCAAATTATGGAAAAGGGCTTTTTTACTTATAATTACCTGTTAATAATGAGTTTTGAAATCAATTGCTTCAGTTATTCTGAATTTTATTTTATTTTTTGTTTAATAATTGTTTTCAATAAAAGCGATTGATCTAAATTTTTAGTTGAATAATCCATAAAATGGACAGATGTTTTTTTTATGGAATAAATACTTTTTTTTGGAACGAAAAAAATATTGATTTTTAGATAGTTAAGTTTTTGGCAAGCAATTGGTAAAGGTTTAATCAAAGGAAATTTATTTTCTTTTCATAAAAACGTTAGGTAGTAATAGCAAATATAGTTAAAACAATTTTATTAATTAAAATTTCATTTCACGAAGCAGATATCTAGTTTTAATACATATGATTTAGCAAGCTTAAAAATGAGGATAGTTAACGAACTTTTCTCATTTTTTTTGTTTTACACTTTTCTTAAAATAATCGGTAGGGGATCAAACCCGAAAGTTGTGGGGAGACAAAAATTACGCATAAATATTTGTCACTATATTTAATTAGATGACAAGGTGAAGTTTTAAAATTGTTTCCTATTATTTTATTATACTAAACTATAAATATTAAAAGATATTATATAACTTTTATATCACCTTAATTCTGTTTTTTTGTATTAGATCAATAGTGAATGCTGCAACATGAACCTGTGTTGCGATTATAAGCTGGACTAGTTTTGATTAAATCCATATAATGGAACAATAAATCCTAAAAATGGAAAGTCGAATGTATTTTCAATGTTAATTAATTGATAATCAAATATTAATTAGTTAGGCTCAATTTTAGCTTAAAAATTCATGAAAATTTTAAAACCTTTTTGCTATGAAACTGAAAACTACTACTCAGTTATCTTCGAAACTCAATAGAGTTGGTATTTCCTCCATGAGTAAATTACTGGAATTGTTTGATTTTGATTTTTTTTACTTATTTCTTATTTATATTTGTTATAAATAGATTGAAAAAGTACTTCAAAACAATTATTACTTTTCACTGAAATTTAAGTTCAGTAACTTGAATGTTCATAATAAGATGCGTTTTGAAAAGAGAGTAGCACCTTCTATACATTTGAAGTGTTATTTCTCTATTTTATAGTTATATTAATTTGTCATTGTATTACTAAAGAAATAAGTTGGGTTATGGAACGTAATTATATATATAAGTTGATCATTAATCTAATTCAAAAAAGCGGAAAAAACTTGCTTGGATTATTTTCTAGATATTCGTTTTCTTTTCAATTGAGAAAAGATGAAGGAACAAATACTGATTCAAACAAAGTTGATTTAAGTTTTTGTGGTAATAAATCATTTGGATTGGTTAGAGTGTTTTTGGTGTTTGTGGGGATGGTTTGGGGAGTTGGTGCTATCTCCCAGACTACTGGTGATTTTCAAAGTAGAGCTACAGGTAACTGGAGTAATTACACAACTTGGAACAGGTATAATGGTTCTGCTTGGGTCGCAGCTACATCTTTACAGGTACCTACATCTTCAAATGCTGTAACAATTCAATCTGGACATACAATTACTATTGATGCTACTGCAAGTTGTGCGTCTTTGACAATGTCTACACCTTCTACAACCAATAAATTAGTTTTTGGAGGAGCATTTACTTTGACTGTATCAGGAGCATTCACAACAAATGTTTCAACCGGTTCAACATCAAGTACAATAGATTTATTAACAGGTAGATTAGATGTGGGTAGTTTTTCTTTAACAAGTGGTAGTAGTTTTTCTAAATTTACTTATTTGAATATTACAACTGGAACAGTTAATTGTACAGGGAATTTTACATGCTCTGGTTCTCAAACAGTTATTGGGTCAGGTAGCGGGAGCAATCTAGGTTCTTGTTTTATAAATATTGGAGGTGCTTTTAGTTCTGGTATAACTTTTAATGCTGGAACCAGCACAGTAAACTTTAATGGAACATCATCACAAACGATTCCATTATATACGTACAATATCGTTAAGGTTAATAACACAGCAGGTGTTTCATTATCAGGTAACACTACTATTTCAAACCTTAAAATAGGTGATGTTACAGCAAATAGTATTTTTAATGATGCTGGTTTTACGATTACTGGAACTACTTTAGATTTTACATCAGGTACATATAATACAACTGCAACTACAACAAATGCATACAAATGGACAACCTATAATGTTTCCTCTGGAACAACGGTAGATTTTGCACTGAATGGTTCTCAAACAATTCCATCTACAACTTATTTTAATCTTAAAACTTCTGGAGGTGGAGGTACTAAAACCGCAGGTGGAAATATTACTTTAGGCGCAACATCAACGTTAA
>CALPRR020000241.1 GCA_943326025.2 Candidatus Kuenenia stuttgartensis
AATCTAGATCGCAATTGTTTAATTTGTGAGAAATCAATTTTTGGAAGAGCCGACAAAGTTTTTTGTGGGATTCAATGTAAAAATAAATATCACTCAGAAGTGAGGAGAACAACCAAATCAATCAGCTCGGAGACTTTTAAAATTTTAAATAGAAATTGGACGATTATAACAAATTTAATGACAGATCAAGGAGAAAAGATTATTGTCAAAAAGCTGACTTTACAACGTTTAGGATTTGACTTTTCTACCATAACGAATATTCATCAGAAAAATATGTTTATCAACTTTGGAATTTATAATTACACCTATTACATTGGAAAAAATGACAATGTTATAATCTTTAAAGATAAAGAACACTCGGAAATTTCACCATTTATTTTTAAGCGATTGTTGCAGCGATTTCCAATCCAAAGCCATTAAAAAAGAAAATTAACCTTTAACACATTTATTTATCATTCTGTGAATCATAAAATTGTAATTTCACAATCGATTTTTATATAAAATGAGATTATTACTTTTTTTAAGTTGTTTTCTATTTAGTTTACAGGCTAATACTCAAGAAAATTTCACAATTAGTGGGACGTTGACAAATGGTTCCACGGGTGAATTATTGATTGGTGCTCAAGTTTTAGTTCCTTCAATTAAACGTGCTGTTTCATCGAATAATTATGGGTTTTATTCTTTATCAGTTCCCAAAGGAGTTTATATTATAGAATTTAAGTCAATAGGTTTGACTGACAAAAAAATGGAATTGGATATTAATCGAAACACTGAATTAAATATAGAACTCCAAGTAGCGGAAAAAAACATAGAGGAAGTTCAAATAAATGCTAAGAAAGGTGAAAATGTAAATAGTACCAAAATAGGTCAAATGGCGCTTGAAATTGAGGATATTAAACTTTTACCAGCTTTTATGGGAGAAGTGGATGTACTTAAAACTATTCAATTACTTCCTGGAGTTTCGTCTGTAAGTGAAGGAGGACAAGGTTTTTATGTCCGTGGTGGTGGACCAGATCAAAATTTGGTTTTATTAGATGAGGCAATTGTCTATAATCCGTCTCACTTATTTGGTTTTTTCTCTGTTTTTAATTCGGATGCTGTAAAAAGTGTTAATCTAACCAAAGGAACAATGCCTGCTAATTTCGGAGGAAGAATGTCTTCTGTTTTAGAAGTAAATATGAACGAAGGGAACAGTAAAAAATTCAAAGTTAAAGGTGGACTTGGATTAATTTCCTCAAGATTAACAGTCGAAGGTCCAATCAAAAAAGACAAAGGATCATTTATTATTTCTGGTAGAAGAACCTATATTGATGTTTTAATGAAAGGCTTGATCCCGAAGAAATCTGCTTTTTCTGGATCTGGATACTATTTCTATGATTTCAATTTCAAGGCAAATTACAAACTAGGAAAGAAAGACAAACTTTTTTTAAGTGGTTATTTTGGTAAGGATTTGTTTTTTTACGATAATAAAAATGATAATTTCTTGGTGGATATGCCTTGGGGAAATAGTATTGCATCATTGAGATGGAATCATGTTTTTTCAGGTAAACTTTTTATGAACGTCAGTTCGACTTATACAGGCTATCAATTCAGTTTTGGATCACAACAAGATCAATTTAAATTTAGACTTTCTTCAAGTATTAGTGATATCGGAAGTAAAGTAGATTTCTCTTATTTTCCAAATGATAGACACAAAATTAAATATGGATTAAGTTACATTTATCATACTTTTATTCCGACGAGTGTTGCTATTTCTGCTGAAGAAGTTGACTTTGATATGGGAAAACCACAGAAAATTTTCAGTCACGAATCGGCTGTTTATTTCTCTGATGATTTTGATGTCTCAAATCGTTTTCGCTTGAATTTTGGATTACGTTATAGTTTTTACCAACAAACAGGACCTTTTACTCGCTATATTAAAGGTTCAATTGGCCATTCAGATACAACGGTTACTTATTCAAAAGGAGAAATCATTAAATTTTATCAAGGTTTAGAACCAAGAATTTCAGCCCGATTTACATTAACTGAAAACAGTTCAATTAAAGCAGGTTATTCAATCAACAACCAATATGTTCATTTGACTTCAATGAGTGCCGTTTCTTTGCCAACAGATATTTGGTATCCAAGTACTTCAATTGCAAAACCTCAAAAAGGTTGGCAAGCAACTGCAGGTTATTTCCAAGATTTTTTCAATGGGAAAATAGAAACTTCTGTTGAGGTTTATTATAAAGGAATGAATAATTTAATCGAATTTAAAGAAGGTGTTTTACCAACTGATAATGTGAAAGATAATACGGATAATTTATTAACTTTTGGAAAAGGATGGAGTTATGGAGCTGAATTTTTCATCAAACGTAAAATTGGTAAACTGACAGGTTGGATAGGTTATACATGGGCTAAAACAGAACGTAAATTCCCTGAAATAAACGGAGGAAAAGTCTATCCAGCAAAATATGACCGAAGACATGATTTATCAGTTGTTGCAACCTATAAAATGAATGAGCGATGGGTGTTTAGTTCAACATTTATTTATGCTACTGGAAATACGTTGACGCTTCCAACAGCATGGTATGTTCAAGATAACAGCTTATTATTTGATTATGGAGCTCGTAATTCAACCAGAATGGCACCTTACCATCGATTAGATATTTCTGCGACACTTTATGGGAAAACATATAAAATAAGGAAAAATGATCAAGGAGAGAGCGAAAGAATTCCTAAAAAATACAAGAGTAATTGGTCGTTCTCAATTTACAATGTCTACAATAGAGCAAATCCATTTTTCTTATATGTTGATAGCAATGGAGATCTTTTTAAAGGTAATTTTAATATGAAAGTGAAACAAGTTACTTTGTTTCCAATCATACCAAGTTTTACATGGAATTTTGAATTTTAAAAAGCTATGATGAAAAAATTAATTTACGTTATTGGAATCGTTTTTCTTCTTTGTAGTTGTACAAAAGAAGTTCAAATCGATATTCCTGGTTACGAAGAAAAAATTGTGATTGATGGGAATATAGAAACTGGACAACCTCCAATTGTATTGATTTCAAAATCAAATGATATTTATTCTCCTACTGATTTAAATTCTTACTTAAATAGCTTCATAACAGGCGCAATTGTAACGGTTAGTAATGGAACAACAACCATTCAATTAGATCAAATTTGCACGGATAATTTACCTCCTGGTACAGAACAAATTGCTGCTGATTTATTTGGGATTTCAGTTGATGAATTGGCGAATTTTCATCTATGTGCATATACCAGTTTTAATCCC
>CALPRR020000242.1 GCA_943326025.2 Candidatus Kuenenia stuttgartensis
ACAGTTAATTCTGTAACTGGAGCTTCACGAAATGTAGTTGGAGGAATTTTACATACTCCTAATTAATCACATCATTTTTAAAAAGTGTTATGAATAATACATTCGTTTCAATGTATCAAACGATAATTTCTTTTTATCTTTGCAAACAAATTTTTGAAGTTTATTAAACAAAATATGCTTTAATCGTTGTCTGTAAATAAACAAGACTAATTGTATTGAACAATTTTAAATTTACAAATTATTAATTATGAAAGACTTACTTTACAAATTCGAAAATAAAAGACCTGAAATAGTATTTGAGTGGAAAGATGCTGAAACTGATGCTGAAGGATGGGTAGTAATTAATTCTTTAAGAGGTGGAGCTGCCGGTGGTGGTACTCGAATGAGAGCAGGTTTGGATAAACGTGAAGTTGAGTCTTTAGCAAAAACAATGGAAGTTAAATTTACAGTAGCTGGACCTGCAATTGGTGGAGCAAAATCTGGAATTAACTTTGATCCAAAAGATCCTCGTAAAGAAGGTGTTTTGAGAAGATGGTATGCTGCAGTAACTCCTTTATTGAAACATTATTATGGAACAGGGGGAGATTTAAATGTGGATGAAATTCACGAAGTAATCCCTATGACTGAAGATTGTGGTGTTTGGCATCCTCAAGAAGGTGTATTTAATGGTCACTTTCAACCAAGAGAAGCTCAAAAAATAAATAGAATTGGTCAACTTCGTAATGGTGTTTTAAAAGTGATTGAAGATGCTCAATTTACTCCAAGTATCGACCGTAAGTATGTTGTTGCAGACATGATTACTGGTTATGGTGTTGCTCAATCAATTAAACATTACTACTCAATCTGGGGTGGATCAGTTGAAGGTAAAAAAGTAATCGTACAAGGTTGGGGTAATGTTGGTTCTGCTGGAGCATATTACTTAGCGCAACAAGGTGCAAAAATCGTTGGTATTATTGATAGAGTAGGTGGTTTGATTAAAGAAGAAGGTTTTTCTTTTGAAGAGATTAAATCAATGTTCTTAAACAAAAACGGAAATGAATTAGTTCACCCAGATTTAATTTCATACGATGAGGTAAATGCTAAAGTTTGGGATTTACAAGCAGATGTTTTTATTCCATGTGCTGGTTCTAGAATGATTACAAAAGATCAGTTAGATAGAATGGTGAAATCAGGAGTTCAAGTGATTTCTTCAGGAGCGAATGTTCCTTTCGCAGATCCAGAAATTTTCTTTGGTCCAATCGCTGATTATGCAGATAATACAATTTCAATCATTCCAGATTTTATTTCAAACTGTGGAATGGCTAGAGTTTTTGCTTACTTAATGAGTAATGACTTAAAAGAAATTTCAGATAAAGGAATCTTTGAAGATACAAGTAATACGATATTCAAAGCATTAGAAAATGCTCATGCTAAAAACGCTGGTAAAACAGGAATTGCTAAAGCGGCATTTGAAATCGCTTTGAATCAATTGGTTTAAAACAGATTTTTTAAATTCTTTATAAAATGGTAGCCTTTATTAGGTTACCATTTTTTTTGCTTTACACTTTGATTGTAACCAATTTAGAGGTAATTGATTATGTATAAAATACGATTTTAAAAGTGGGTTGTTGATACTTTTGGAATTATTCCGAAATGCTTTATTGATTTATAACTTATTTTGTTCTTTTACGTAGAATAGTCAAGGTGTAAAGAGAAGGCTTACAGTTTATTAAAATTAGAAATATGAATATTGAAGTTTATAACGATGATAAAGACAAAAAAATAAGTGCTTTAGTTTCTTTTTTGATATTAGGATTAATGTTTCTTTTCTTAATAATTACAACTATTCCTCAAGCAGATCCTCCGATATATGAGACTGTTTATCCTGAAGTTGAAATGGATATGTTGATTCCTATGGAGGCAATGGAACTTGCTGAAACTTCTGGTGGTGGAGGTGGTGGAGGAACGCCGACGAATGATCGTGTTGATCCAATTCCAAGAGAACAATCTGCTAAAGTCTTAACGTCAAATTCTTCAACTACAGATGTTAAGGTTACTTCTGGGAACTCAAATAAAACGAATTCAAACAATAAAACAAATACAGCAACTTCTACTGAAGCATCTACAAATTACTTTGGTGATGGTGGTTCTGGTTCAGGAAAAGGTGGAGGAAAAGGTTCTGGATTTGGAATGGATAGTGGTTCAGGAGATGGACCCGGAAGTGGTCCTGGTTCTGGAGGAGGAGGAGGAGGTCGAGTAAGATATGGCAATCCAAACAATGATAATATTTATTCAGACGAACCTCAAACAATTTACTTAAAATTAACTGTAAATGCTGAAGGAGAAGTTGTTGGAGGGAAAAGTACTTCTAAAACAACAACAACTGATCAACGAATAATAAAACAAGTTTTGGCAAATGTTAAATCTCAAGTGAGATATTCTAAAAAAGCCGGTGCAAGTTTAGAGTTTGTTTATTTGACTGTAAATGTTCGTGCGACCTAATTATTTATCAATTTTTTATTTATATTTAGGAGATGAATAATCGGATACTCTAAATTTAAGAGATATGAAAAAGTTAGCAGTAGTTTTAGCCGTAGTAGTAAGTGGATTTGTAAATAGTCAAGGATTTTATCTTAGAGATATTAAACACCGTCCAATTGAATTTGACCCATATGGAAGTTCTTTTCCAGTTCAACTTAAAGAATTTGATAGTATAATAGCATTACCAGTTACTGAATCAGTTAAAGAAGACTTGCTCGAGACATTTATTAACAAAAGATACAGTGAAATTTTAGGAAAACGTTATACGATTGACGCAGTAGTGATACATAATACAAATGAAGACGTTGCTTTAAAAATTACAGATCATGACTATGTTAATCCAAATAGTCCAGATTTTTTTAGCACAGAATTAAATGGGTATTATGCAACATGTTTAGGTAACATAGAGAAATGTTTTCAAATGGGTATATTATTACAGGAAATAAAAGATGTTATGGTTGTTAATAATACTCCATCATTTTGTGAGCCATTAATGGATGATGAAAGTGTTAAAGATTTAATAGATTATAATGATCCTGCATTATATGGTATTCCTAATGAAAAATAATATTATTTGATAAAAAAAAGACTCTGAAATCGAGCATTTTTACATTTAAATAAAGCATGTTTAATTAAACTAAATTGATAATGAAAATTGTTAAGGAGAAAATATTTTTAATTGTTTTTTTTAATACTTTATTTAATTGTTTTGGTCAAA
>CALPRR020000243.1 GCA_943326025.2 Candidatus Kuenenia stuttgartensis
TCAATACAACTGGTAACGATTGGGGATTCAAATTTTCTACGGATGGGAAGCATGTATTTTATGCAGCAAAAAATCAAGCGATAGCCCCTTCTAGTTTAGTATTATTATTAGATATTTCGGGAAGTATGGACGGTTCAAAGATTGAAGCAATGAGAAAAGCTGCAACTGAAGTTTGTTTAAATGCTTTAGAAAATAATACGGAAGTAGCCATCTTTGCATTCGAAGGAGAATGTTACGAACCTATTTCTCAGTACCGTGAATTTACAACAGATGCTCGTGATTTAACGGATTTCATAGCTAATTTGAATCCTCTTGGAGCGACCCCAATGTATGAGGCGCTTTATAGTGCAACTTACTATTTGAAAAATTCAGGAGCTGTGGCAAGTAAAAATAAGTCAATTATTTTAATGTCTGATGGGGATGCCACAAGTTGTATTTCAATGGATCAATTAATGAAAGAACTTAAGCTCAACAAATTATTTAATCGCGTTTATACCATTGCATTACAAGTTGATGAGTACAGTAAAGCATATGAAGACTTGCAGTTCATTGCGCAGAAAACAGGTGGTCAATTTTTTCATGCAGAAACGTCAAATGAATTAGGAAATGCTTTTGCTCAAGCTTCCAATAAGATTTTCAATTTCTCATTACGTCAATCCAATTCAGATATATTTGAATTTGTTTTGCCTTTAGAATTAAGACCTCAAGTAGTTAGCACCATTTCAGGTAGTATAGTAGATTTAAATAAAAAACCAATTGAAGCAAATATTCTTTGGGAAGATTTAAATACTGGTGAGCAGATTGGTCAAGCACGATCTAATCCAGTTGATGGAAGTTATTTTATTGTTTTGCCTACCGGAAAAAACTATGGTTATTTTGTTGATCATCCATCTTATTTCCCTGCCTCAAATAATGTTGATTTAAGGAATAAAGAGACAATGGAAGAGATTAATGTAAATGTAGATGTTGTTTCCTATGATGAAATGATTAACAATCAGAGAAGTGTAAAAATAAATAATCTCTTTTTTGAAACAGCTAAATATGATTTAAAATCAGAAAGTTTCAGTGAATTGAATCGTGTAGCTGAAATTTTAAAACGTGCCAAATTGGAAGGGTTGAAAATTGAAATCTCTGGACATACTGATAATATTGGAGAAGCGGCTTATAATTTAGGTTTATCAGATTATAGAGCTCGATCAGTTGCAGATTATTTAATATCAAAAGGAGTTGATTCATCTATGCTTGTTGTAATAGGATATGGTTATTCTAAACCAGTAGTTGATAATAAATCAGAATCAAATCGCGCATTGAATAGAAGAGTAGAATTAAAATTAATTAAATAAAGTATGGAATTATTAAATTCTAAAATAGGGAAGTATACCTTGACCAAATACATTGGAGAAGGTGGTATGGCTTCTGTTTATGAAGGAACACATTTGTTTTTAGGAACAAAAGCAGCTGTAAAAGTATTGAATCCGATGCTTTCTAAAAATGATCAGTTTAGACAACGATTTAGAAATGAAGCGGCTTTTATGGCTTCTTTAGATCATCCCAATATTACAAAGGTATTAGACTTTGAAGATTCTGATGAAGTATTGGCTATTGTTATGGAATTACTCGAAGGCAGCGATTTGAGTGACCTTGTAAAAGAAAAAGGAGCATTGACTTTTGAAGAATTTAAACCACTTTTTATTCAAATACTTGATGCTTTTAAATACGCTCATAATCAAGGCATTGTTCACCGAGACATAAAACCTTCGAATATTTTTATTGATGCTCGTGGAACAGTAAAAATCCTTGATTTTGGGATAGCAAAATTATTTGGACAAGGGAATGAAATGACGCAAACAGGAACTCAGATGGGAACACCTATTTATATGAGTCCTGAACAGGTGAAGGGGGATAAGTCCATTGATCACCGAAGCGATATTTATTCTTTGGGGGTAACAATGTATTATGCTCTGAAAGGTAAAACACCTTATGATCAGTTAATAGAATCACAGTTTGATATCTTTAATAAGATCGTATTTGCACCTTTACCGGATCTGTATGATGACAACTATTACAGTCTTATCGAAAAAGCATGTCAAAAAGACCGCGAACAACGTTTTCAGAGCTGTGAAGAGTGGTTAACTGTTTTTGGCAATGAGATAAAACAACCGATGGGGGAAGCAGATCAAACGAATGTCATAAAACCACAGCCACCCGAACTAGAAAATTCAATATTAGAAATATCTCCCATTATTGAAGTGAAACAGAAAACCAAAGCAGAAAATTTTGAAAATGGAGGATATAAATCTGTAAATGAAAAACCAAAGAGGGAAAAGACAAAAAGAATTGTTCTTATTTCTATATTTTCTTTTGTTGCAATTATCGGGGCTATTTTGTTTATGTATCTAAAAGGAAATGAGGAAACATTTCCTCAAGTAACTATAGGTAATCAGATTTGGATGTCTGAAAATTTGAATGTTGATCATTTCCGAAATGGAGATTTAATTGGTGAGGCCAAAACGGCAGAACAGTGGATAAATGCTGGAAAAAACAAACAACCCGCATGGTGTTATTATAATTTTGATTCGAAAAACGGTAAAAAGTTTGGAAAACTTTATAATGGTTTTGCAACAAAAGACCCTAGAGGTCTAGCTCCTGATGGGTGGCATGTCTCAAGTAGTTCAGAATGGAATCAACTTATTGATTATTTTGGTGGTAAAGTCAATATTGTATATAAGATAAAAAGTATTTCTGGATGGAAGAATTTGATGATAACGACTTCATGTTCAAATTGTTCGTCTTTTGGAAATGAACCTGTAAATTGTCCAAAATGTTCAGGTTCAGGAATTTTTTGTGATTCAACTCAGTCAGGTAATGGAATAGATGAAACTGGCTTTTCAGCATTTCCTGCTGGCATTTGCGATGGAAATGGTAAGTTCGAAGGGTTAGGCTTTTGTACAGCCTGGACAGATTTTGGAAATACCTATTCTTTAAGTTGTTATAGAGAATATTTAGATATAGATCAATTGTCTTCTCTATCTTTAACTTATGGGTTTTCTGTTCGTTGCTTAAGAGATACTCAATAGGAAATCGATATGTGAAGATTTGTTTTTTCTTTAGATGCAAACTACTTATTAAGTTGTAAAATGTTTAAAAGCTTGAAGTGTAAAAGAAATGAACATGCTCTTTCATTTGAAAATAGTTATTTATAGACGAAAATTCTAAACTATTTAGA
>CALPRR020000244.1 GCA_943326025.2 Candidatus Kuenenia stuttgartensis
CCTGTATTTCCCACATTTAATGAAAAGACTTACATTTTATGTGAGTCTTTTTTTTGTTTTAAACTTTAGGTTAAAAAAAGAGAAATTAGCTCAGTTGGTTCAGAGCATCCCGATTTTAATCGGGAGGGTCACAGGTTCGAATCCTGTATTTCCCACATTTAATGAAAAGACTTACATTTTATGTGAGTCTTTTTTTTGCTTTAAACTTTAGATTAAAATGAATGTTAAAAAAATGAAATTAGCTCAGTTGGTTCAGAGCATCCCGATTTCAATCGGGAGGGTTTAGGTTCGAATCCTGTATTTCTCACATTTAATGAAAATCTACCCTTTTTTGAAATAAATTATTAAAATGTATCACACCTATATCCTGTTTTCAATCATAAAGAATAAATATTATATCGGCTCAACTTCCAATCTGGAAGAAAGAATTAAGAAGCATAATTCCAATCATAAAGGTTTTACTGGTGGGGTTGGTGATTGGCAAGTCGTTTATTATGAAAATTATAAATCTAAATCGGAAGCTACTCAACGAGAGATGCAAATAAAGAAATGGAAATCTAGAAAAATGATAGATAGTTTAGTGAAAGGAAATTAACTCATTTGGCTGCGAATGGGAGTTTAATTCGTACTTCAGTTTGATGTTAACAACAATTCAGTCTTAATAAGTATTTCTGAAAAAATGGAAAATAATATTTATTTTCACGCTGTTATTTTTAAAACTTTATTAAAATGAGAAAATACCTGGGGTTGATAGTTTTAACTTCTATATTCGCTTCAGTAGCGAATGGACAAATTTCTAGTACGTCGGAAACAGTTGCTGATGCTGCTAAAAAAGTGGTTGTAACAGAAGAAATTTCTGCATTTGATTTCTTTATAAAAGGTGGATTTTTTTTAATTCCAATTTCAATTTTATTGTTTTATACAATTTTTGTCATTGTTGAGAGATATTTATTCATTAAAAGAACAACTAAATATAATCCTAATTTGGTTGCTGATGTATTTTCTGGTCTTGAATTTGATGAAAACAATAATGTGAAAAGTAGAGAAAAAGCAATTTCTTTAACAGAAAGAGATCAAACAGCATTCGGGAGCGTTCTTAAAGAAGGTGTTTCTTCGTTCGGTGTTGGTGTTGTTAAGATTCCAGATGTAGAATCTAATATGGAGAAAGTTGTGAATATTGAAATAGGGAAAATGGAGAAGAAACTAGGTCATTTAGGTTTGATTGCAGGTATTGCACCAACTTTAGGATTTATAGGGACTATTTCTGGGGTAATTAAAATTTTCTACAGCATTTCGATTTCTGAAGATATTAGTATTGGTAACATTTCTGGGGGATTATATGAGAAAATGATTAGTTCTGGTTCTGGTTTGATTGTAGGTATTATTGCTTTTGCGGGGTACCATTTATTAAACGGAATGATTGATAATTTCGCATTAAATATTCAAAAAAGCGTTTTAGAATTTATTAAAGTTTTACAAAGACCAAATCATGGCAATAAAGCGAAATAAACGATTTCATGTTGAGGTTGCTACTTCAGCATTGAGTGATATCATGTTCTTCTTGCTTTTGTTCTTTTTGATTATTTCGACATTAGCAAATCCGAATGTGATTAAAATGACTTTGCCTAAAGCAGAGCAAAACGATAAACAAGGAAAGCAAATGTTGAGCATTTCAGTTACTCAAGATGAAGCTAAATTGAAACATTATTTCATCGATAAAGATGAAGTTCCTTTTGAAGAGTTAGAGACTAAAATTTTAGCTAACTTGAGTGGAAGTAAAGATCAATCAATTGTTGTTCGAATTCCGTTTGATTTACAAGTTCAAGATTTAGTAGATGTTCTACAAATTGCAGTTAGAAACAATCTGAAATTTGTGATAGCTACAAGTCCTAAGTGATTCCAATATAATTAAATACTATTAAAGAGGGGGTCCCAAAAGGACGCCCTTTGTTTTTAGTGAACCATTTAAGGGATTATTAGAACATATAAGTTTCAATTAATACTAATTAACAATTTATATTTAGTTAGATGAAAATTAGCTTATATGACCTTTAATTACTTATAACTTGTCCCGTATTTTAATCGGGATGGTTTAAATCAAAACTATAATTAATTTTTTTGGATAGCTCCTTTTTTTATTTGTGATTAAAGCTCTAAAGTTTTTGGATCTATTATACTTTCAATCGAGCCAATTTTCTTTCTTCAGCTAATTGATACTCTATTTTTTCTTTATCTGTTGATGGTTTTAATCCTGGAACTTGAGTTGGATTTGCGTTATCATCGATGGCTACAAATGTAAAATAAGCTTCATTAATCAAATATTCTTTTTGAGTAAGCACTTTTTTAGCCCAAGCTTGAACAAAGATTTCCATTGATGAAGTAAAAGCTCTTGTAACCTTTGCTTTAATAGTTATAATGTCTCCAACTTTTGCAGGTGCTTTGAATTTTACGCTATCAATTGATGCTGTAACACAAATGTGCTCAGCGTGATTTTGAGAACAAATAGCGGCAGCAGTATCCAACCAATGAACCAATCTTCCTCCTTGTAAAATTCCCATTGGGTTTGTGTCATTTGGAAAAACGATTTGAGTCATAATTGTTTCAGAATGCTTTGGTGCTTTTGCTTTCATGTTAAAATATTTTTGTCAAAGTTAATCTTAATTTGATCAGTTAAAAATGATTAAAATCATTCGATTGAATTTTAAAAGATGAATTAAAAACAACGGAAGTTGTATCTTTGATTGAAGTACTATTTCAAAATATACGACTAATGAGCGAAAATAATAGGATGAATAAATGGAATTGGGATAACACCTATTTAAAGGTAGACGAAAATTTATTTCGAATTTTGAATCCATTTCCTGTAAATGAACCTCGTTTAGTTCTATACAATCAAGAGTTAGCGAACGAATTAGATTTAAATGATTTAGCTCAAGATCAAATTGTTTTAGAATTATCTGGAAATCAAGTTCCAGAACATACAACACCTTTAGCTCAAGCGTATGCTGGACATCAGTTCGGTCATTTTAATATTTTAGGAGATGGAAGAGCAATTCTACTTGGAGAACATGTAACAAAAGACAATAACCGTTTTGATATTCAGTTGAAAGGTTCAGGTCGTACTTATTTTTCTAGAAACGGAGATGGACGTGCCACTCTTTATGCAATGCTTCGAGAATATTTAATCAGTGAAGCGATGCATGGTTTGAAAATTCCA
>CALPRR020000245.1 GCA_943326025.2 Candidatus Kuenenia stuttgartensis
ATGTAAAGATAGGGAATTTGAATTAAAAAAGGCATAAAAGGGAGGTGGGTTTGATGGGGTAGGTGTTTTTTTTGAACCATTTAAGGCATGTAAGGGTGTTTTGTGTGATGTGTTGGGTGTTTTTTTTGAACCATTTAAGGCATATAAGGGTGATGTGTGATTTGTTGGGTGTTTTTTTTGAACCATTTAAGGCATATAAGGGCATAAAAGAGTATGGTGGGTGTGATTGTGGAGGGTGTTTTTTTAACCACCCCGATTAAAATACGGGACAAGTTATAAGGCATATGAGGGTGTTTTTGGGTGGTGAGGAAGGTATTTTTAAACTATCCCAATTAAAATACGGGACAAGTTATAAGGAATATAAGGGCATAAAAGAGTAAAATTGAAAGTTAAAACTTAATTATGGATTTTGGACTTCGACTCCGCTCAGTCCGCAGACATTAATTTATAAAACTATTGACTATTGACAACTGACTATTAACTCTAAACTTTTAACTTTTAACTTTTAACTTTTAACTTACAAATCTTCTTTCTTTAGATTCTGTTGCCATTTCCATGCTGAGCTTAACATTTCTTCTATGGTGTGGGTTGTTTTCCAGTTTAGCTCTTTTTCGCTTTTTGTTGTATCAGAATAGATTGCTTCTACATCTCCTTCTCTTTTCGGATGGACTTCATAGTTCAATTTTTCTCCTGTGGCTTTTTCGAATGCGTTAATTGCTTCAAAGACACTTACTCCTTCTCCTGATCCTAAATTGATTACTGAATAATTTGATTGATTTTTTCTTTCTACCAAGTAATTCAAAGCTTTGATATGTGCTGTAGCGATATCTGACACATGTATGTAATCTCTAATACATGAACCATCTCGAGTTGCATAATCATCTCCGAAAACGGCCATTTTAGGATTGATTCCGATTGCTGTTTGGGTAATAACGGGAACTAAACTTGTTGGTTTATTTATTGGTAATTCGCCATTCAATCCTGATTTGTGCGCTCCAACAGGATTAAAATATCTTAAAGCTACTACTTGTAATTTTTCAAATCGCTTTGTATATGCTTTTAAGATTTCTTCTCCTACTTGTTTTGTATGTGCATAAGGTGATTCTGCTTTATTTAAAACAGTTTCTTCATTTACAGGTAAATTGGAAATATTTCCATAAACCGAACATGATGATGAAAAAATAAAATTATCGATATTGTTTGCTAACGCTGCTTCTGTGATATTCAATAATGATTCAACGTTGTTGTGATAGTATTTATATGGATTTTCTACAGATTCTGGAACAGATTTATAGGCCGCAAAATGAATAATACCAACAACATTTTTTTCTTGTTGAAATATTGATTCTACTGCTTTCTTATCGCATAGATCGATGTTATAATTATCTATTTTAACACCTGTGATTTTTTCTATACGTTCGTATGTCTTTTCAAATGAATTAGAAAAATTATCGATTGAAACGACTCTGTAATCTGTATTTTCGATCAGTTCGATGATAGTGTGTGAACCGATGTAACCTGCGCCTCCTGTTACTATTATTGTTTTCATTTTTTTATTTTAGGTTGTGATTTAGCATGCTAAATCACTCTAGTTTTTTTTCGTTTTACGATAATTGATTATAAACGTATAAATATTTTTTAACTCCTTCTTCTAATGAATAAAATTCTTGAGCTCCTTTTTTAATTTCTCCACTATTTAATTCTCTTTTCGGGTCAATTGAACCGTATTCTTTCGCTTCGAATTTTGAGATGATGCTACCTGCATTGTATTTATTTACTACAAAATCGGTATCTCCTACACCTGAATTGCAAATTAATGGAATTCCCATCGCCATGATTTCTCCTTGTTTTGTTGGGGAAGATGCTTTTTTGGAAAATGTCGGTCGAATGAAAAAGATCGAAACATCGAATAGTGAAATATTTAAAGGAACATCTTTGTGCAAACAAGATGTTATGATAATATCTGAATCTTGAATTCCTTTTGTTGAGGTAACTTTATTGATTGTTTCAGGTTTTTCACCGGTTACAAATAAAAATTTCGCTGCTTCGTTTTTCTCTTTGTAAGTTTTGAAATAATCCAACATCTCTTCTAACATGTACCACGTCCCTATCGAACCAACATAACCAATTACATAATCTGAAGACTTAATTCCTAAATTTGATTTTAACTGTTCTTTTTGATGAACATCAATTTTCGACGGATTGAATAAATCAGTATCAACACAACATGGAATTATCTGAATTTTGGGTTTATTCGTTTTGAATGCTTCCCAACTTACAATCTCATTTTTACCGTTATGCGTTAAGGAAATCGTATAATCCGACTCTTTAAAATAGTGTATTTCTTTCTTTTTGAAATAGTTATAAATAATTTTAAAAATTGGTTTTTTCAAATCCCACAAACCTCCATCGACACGTTCATCTGCCCAGAAACCTCGCATATCAAATACAAATTTGACTTTCTGCTTGCGTTTCATCGAAAGTCCGATCAAGGCTGAAATATAACTTCTGCAATGAGTTAAGACAAAATTAAATTCTTTATGTAATTTCAATGCTTGTTTTTTCATTTTGTAAATATCCCAAACAGTAGAAAAAACTGGATTACCTTCAGAATATTTTTGAGGATACCAGTGAATTCCATTCTCATTACAAATGTTTTGAATATGTTCCTGATGAATTAAAAAACGGTCTTTCTTTTCAAAACTTATGATGTGAAATGTAAACCCTTCTTTTGTTAACCCAATTAAATAAGGTAACACTTGAGATTGCCCCAAGGGATCAGTCATTCCATCGTATGATAAATAAAGAATGTGTTTTGAAGCTTTTTTTATTTCATCCATCGATCATACCATGTTTGAAACATTAATAAATACCATAGTTTCATATCGTATTCTTTTTTTCCGCTGTAAAAATCATTCTTTAATTTCTCAACCGTTTCCCACCTAAAAATCCCTTGTTCTTTGATGTTCTTTTCGTTGATAAATGATTCTACATAATCTCTAAGTTCGTTCGTCATCCAATTCGCAATCGGAATAGCAAACCCCATTTTCGGACGGTCCATCATTTCCTTTGGAATGTATTGATGAACAATCTCTTTTAGTATATATTTTTTACTTCCGTTGTAATATTTAAATTCATTCGGAAGTGTTGCTGCATATTCAATCACACGATGATCTAAAAATGGTTCTCTTCCTTCTAAACTTACAGTC
>CALPRR020000246.1 GCA_943326025.2 Candidatus Kuenenia stuttgartensis
ACAACACCAGTTGCGAAATTTAAATTCGCATAACCTCCTGTCAAACTCATATGAGTTGCTCCTGCAGGAAAAACAACATCAGTTGCAGGAACTAAACCTGCAATTGTAATTACACCTGTTGCAGGTACTAATGTGTAAGGTTTGTAAAGCATACTTGCTAAAAGTGCATTTGAGTTAAACTCAAATCCTTTTAACAAAGCTTTTGCTGTTGCGTTTCCAATTCCAACACCTACGTTTCTTGCTCCACGTACACTTGTTGAATCCAAATTTTTAACTTTCGCTAAAACTTGCGTTACACGCGTTAGCAATTTGTTATCGGACACATTAACCGTAATATTTCGTAATGAATCACGAAATAACTTTCCAGAAGTTGCAATACTTCCAAATTCAGAACCGTTTTCACGCGTTCTAGCGAATGATGGATCATTCTTGATACGTTCACCATCAAGTGACGTTTTCATCTTTGCTAAATGCCCATCTTTTGATTTGTAAAAGGTCACGTTATCTAACGTTCCTTTAATCTTTAAAAGACCTGTTTGCTTTGCCATTTTAAATAAATTTTAATTCAAAGAATTGAGACTTTCTCAATCCAAGATTTTAAAGCAACAAACTGTGGCCATCAGCGCGCTTAAAAACCCTTTCTGAATTCAAATCTATGTGAGACAAAAAGTCTTTCAAAACAGCAACTTCCGATAAATAAATTTTGTATCAAATTATGCCGAATTAGGAAATTAATTCCACTCAAAAAGGACGTATTTTTGCGTTTAAGGGGTAAGAAAAAGCAACTTTGGTGTATAGGAATTGAATAGATACTGTGTAGTAATAGTATTACAACAATTAAAATATATCAAATCTTACCAAAACAAAAAACACTCAATTTTTAAAGTATGAAACGAATCGTAATTTATCCGAAAGACATTATGAGAATAACAGGAAAAAGCGAACGTTATTCAAGAGAAATTTTAAAGAAAATCAAAACGGATTTAAACAAAGAAAAACACCACTTAATTACCATTCAAGAATTCTGTGCTTATATGAAAATTTCGATTGATGAGGTTAATATAATTTAGTCTATTTTATTGTGATTTATTATTGGAAACAACTATCTTTGAATTAAGAAAAGATGTTTAACCAAGTTGTCAAAACAAACTAAAAAACATCAAGTTGAAAGCGAACAAAGGAGCGAACAACGTGTTCTTTATTTTTTAAGAAGCTGAATTGCAACTCATTATATTGTTGGGTATTGTCCTGGAGGCACCACAGTAGGGAAGCAATAGCTTCCCTTTTTTTATGTCATTAATTTTCGATTTATGATGAAATCATTTTTCATTTTTTTATGTTTTTTTTCTGCTCAAGTTTTTGCGCAATCGTTTGATGAAATAGATTTAATAAAAAAGTTTGATGATGTTTATTCTAATGCAAAATCCTATTGGAATTACGATTCATATTTGATGCATTATGGAACAGCTGAACAAATTAATGATAACCAATGTCAATTAGGATCTTCTTTTGCACCGGCTTTGGATGGCTTGTTGATTATGTATGAAACAACAAAAGATTTCCGATACTTGGAGGAATTCATGCAACAAGCAATTAAGGTTCAAAATAGTAGATCCGATAAAATTACTCCTCAATTTTCAAATTCGATCTATTGGTGTAGTGGTTCAAGATTTTATATGAATGCTCGAATTTTATGGCCATTAGCTCATTTTGTATATATCATCCAATCAGACAACCTGTTAGCGGAGAATAAAATAGAATCTAATTCTCATAAAGGTTTTTCAAGCTGTGGCGAATTCGCTAATTATCTTAATCAGGCAAACAAAGAAGCAATGGATTTTTTCATGAATCATTATTGGATGGGGGACGAATGTATGTGGAAACCTGATCAGATAGATGATGTTTATTCGAAAATGAAATCACCTAAAATTATGGAGTTAAATATGCAGGCTTCTTTTGGTTGTGCGTTGATTTATATGTATTTATCTAATTTAGAAAGGGTAGATTATGGCAAAAAAGCCGTTCAAATGGCCGAAAAATATTTGAAAGGAAAAACTAAAAATAAATTTGGTTGGGATACGAAAAAGAAAGTATTGGAGTATGATGAGACCTTAAATGCCTACATCTGGCAACATTCTGGTTGGAGAAAAGATTTGAATAAATACAAAGAAGACATCGGTCATGCTGCTTTTGATATTACTTTTCCTATTTTGTATAATAGGTATCAAGAACAATTTGCTTCGATTACTTCAGAAAAATATTTCACTTATTATGAAATGGTTCGATTTCATAATACATTCATTAAATTAATTGCTAAAGATTACAAATTAAGTAGAAGTTTTACTTATACTGTAGATGGAAATTATACAGACTTTTATTACGGAGAAAATTTATCCCAACCTGCTTCAGGATGTAAGGAAGCGTTTAATTCGAATGCAAAAAATTGGATTGAATTGAGTGAATTTGATCAGAGCGATGCTGAATCTATTGATGGGTATATTGTTGCTTATTACATGGAGATTGAACAGTATAAAAAAATAGGTATTGATGGTTATCGACCTGAAGGAATTGACATTAGAGGTTTAGCAAATTTGGTTAAAATTCAGAAAGCTAATAAAGATTGAAATTCAGTCCCCTTCAAATTTTGATATTAGTATAATTCAATTTACCTTTGCACCTCGTTCATTTAAATAACTTATGAAGAAAGGTGGAGGGATAGGCCCTGTGAAACCTTGGCAACCTCCGAACTTTCGGAATAGGTGCCAAATCCAATTCCGATTTAATATCGGAAAAAGATAAGTAGATTGAATTTTAAACTAAATTCCCTTCTTTTTTCATAATTTTATTCAAGTGGACTTTACAAACTTTATTTGTATTGAATGAAAAAAATTGAAGAATTAATCAAAGAAAGAATATTAGTCCTTGATGGGGCGATGGGAACAATGATTCAACGTCATAAGTTGGAAGAAGAAGATTTCCGTAAAGGTTGGTTTGAAAATCATGATCATCCTTTGAAAGGGAACAATGATTTACTTTCATTAACTCGACCTGAAATAATAGAAGATATTCATAGACAATATTTCGAAGCAGGAGCGGACATTGCTGAAACAAATACATTTTCAGGTACTTGGATAGCGCAAGCAGATTATGGATTAGAAAAATATGTTTATGATATCAACTTCCATAGTGCTCAAATAGCGAAAAAAGT
>CALPRR020000247.1 GCA_943326025.2 Candidatus Kuenenia stuttgartensis
ATCTAAATCAAGAAAATAAAAAAGTAATGATGATCGGTGATGGATTGAATGATGCTGGAGCTTTAGGGAAAGCACACGTTGGAATTGCCGTATCTGAAGATATTTTTCGATTTACACCTTCTTCAGATGCAATTATTGAAGCCAATCAATTAAAAAAATTACCACAATTAGTTTCAATTTCTAACTATTCAAAAACGGTTTTAAATACCTGTCTTGGATTTTCTTTAAGTTACAATTTAGTTGGTTTATCAATTGCTATAAGTGGAAATATGTCTCCACTAGTTGCTGCAATTTTAATGCCTATTAGTTCAATTACAGTGGTTTTCTTAAGTACTTTTTTAGTATTAAACAGAGGAAAAAAGTTAATTAGATAATTCATTTTTTATGTTTAATGAGATTTGTAAAAATTGCAAATAACGTAAAACATGACACAAATCAGTTTTTCCTCTAATACCTATCATTCTTTATTTTTTACTTAATCAATTACTTTGCACTATGGGAATAATATACATAATGCTAATTGTAAGTCTAGTGATTGCACTTTTCTTTTTGGGTTCATTTTTATGGGCGATAAAAAATGGACAATACGAAGATGATTATACGCCTTCAGTAAGAATTCTCTTTGACGATGAATTAATAAATAATAACCAAAACAAAAACGAAAATGGAAGTTCAAAAGTTTAGTTACGACAATAGGATCGTAAAGAATTTTGCCTATACCACCGTTATATGGGGGATAACAGGAATGCTTGTTGGGTTAATTGTAGCTTTACAGCTCGCTTTTCCCGAGTTTTTTAATGATTACTTAGGATTTAGTTTCTTATCCTTTGGTAGATTAAGACCTTTACATACAAATGCCGTAATTTTTGCATTCGTAGGTAATGGTATTTTCATGGGAGTTTATTACTCTTTACAACGTTTATTAAAAACGAGAATGTGGAGTGATAAACTAAGTAATATCAATTTTTGGGGATGGCAGTTTATTATTGTATGTGCTGTAGCTACTTTACCTTTTGGAATCACTTCTGGAAAAGAATATGCCGAATTAGAATGGTGGATTGATATCCTAATCGCTGGTTTATGGGTCGTATTCGGTTTCAATATGTTTGCAACAATTTTAGTAAGAAGAGTGAAACATTTATATGTTGCTATTTGGTTCTTCATTGCTACATTCGTTACAGTTGCTATTTTACACATCTTCAATTCTTTCGAATTACCAGTCTCTTTCTTTAAAAGTTACTCTTGGTATGCAGGTGTTCAAGATGCATTAGTACAATGGTGGTACGGACATAATGCAGTTGCATTCTTCCTAACTACACCTTACTTAGGTTTAATGTACTACTTCGTTCCTAAAGCAGCGAATCGTCCCGTTTACTCTTATAGATTATCTATCATTCACTTTTGGGCGTTGATTTTTATCTACATTTGGGCTGGACCTCACCACTTATTATATTCAGCTTTACCTGATTGGGCTCAAAGTTTAGGAGTTGTTTTCTCTGTAATGTTAATTGCTCCATCTTGGGGAGGTATGTTAAATGGTTTATTAACATTAAGAGGCGCTTGGGATAGAGTTCGTGATGATGTTATGTTGAAATTCATGGTAGTTGCTTTAACTTGTTATGGTATGGCTACATTCGAAGGACCAATGTTATCATTGAAAAATGTGAATGTAATCTCTCACTTTACAGATTGGACAATTGCACACGTTCACGTTGGTGGTTTAGGATGGAATGGTATGTTTACTTTCGGTTTATTATATTGGTTATTTCCGAAATTATACAGAACAGAATTATATTCTAAAAAATTAGCGAATCAACACTTCTGGATTGCAACTTTAGGTATCTTATTATATGCTATTCCAATGTATTACGCTGGTTTCGTTCAAGGTCAAATGTGGCAAGAATTTAATCCAGATGGAACTTTAACTTACCAAGATTTCTTAGAAACAGTTCAAATTATTAAACCTTTCTACATCTTACGTTCTTTAGGTGGATTATTATTCATCATAGGTGCAGTCATGATGTTCTACAACTTAGTTAAAACTGCAAAATCTGGGAATTTATTAGCTGATGAAGAAGCCGAAGCTCCAGCATTGGTGAAACATGAAAAAGAAGCAAAAGGTGAACATTGGCATAGAGGAATCGAAGGGAAACCAGTTCAATTCATGATTTTAGCAATCGTGGTTGTTGCTATCGGAGGATTGGTTCAAATTGTACCTACAATGATCGTGAAAAGTAACATTCCTACCATTGCTAGTGTGAAACCATATACGCCTCTTGAATTAGAAGGACGTGATATTTATATCAGAGAAGGATGTTACAACTGTCACTCTCAATTAGTAAGACCTTTACGTTTCGAAACTGCTCGTTTTGGTGACTACTCAAAAGCTGGTGAATTTGTATACGATCACCCATTCCAATGGGGTTCTAAAAGAACTGGTCCAGATTTAGCTCGTGAAGGTGGTAATACTAAAATTAAGAAAAGTAACTTCTGGCACTACCAACACATGATTCGTCCGAAAGATGTATCTAAAGGTTCAATCATGCCGGCTTATGTTTGGTTAAAAGAAAATGATTTAGATCTTTCATTAACTGAGAAAAAAATTAATGCAATGAGAACGTTAGGTGTACCTTATAAAAAAGGTTACGAAAAACAAGCAGGTGCAGATTTAGCGAAACAAGCTAATGAAATTGCAACTGATATCATCAACAATCAACCTGCTGAAATCTTGAAAAACATTAATAAAAATCAAGAAATTAGCAAGTTAGAGAAAAAAGAAATCGTTGCATTAATCGCTTACTTACAGCGTTTAGGAAAAGATGTAATGACAACATCGACATCAGTTAAATAATTCTAAAATTAAACGTTATGTTACGATTTATAAAACATCATTTAACAGGAATTGACGGAGTATCTATCTACCCTATCATTTCCCTACTCATCTTCGTATTGTTCTTTGTATTTGTTTTAACACATGTATTTAGAATGAGAAAAATCCAAGTTGAAGAGTTAAGTCAAATACCTTTCGAAACTGCTGAAGAAGAAGTTGAAGGGTCAGTAGGAATTATAAAATAAAAGAAAATGAAAAGGTTATTATATTTCACAAATGCTTTACTTTTCATCTTAATAGTGAATATAAATGTATTTGGTCAAGATGGTGAAGCTATTTTCAAATCAAAATGTAGTGCTTGTCACATCTTAGGA
>CALPRR020000248.1 GCA_943326025.2 Candidatus Kuenenia stuttgartensis
AAATAGACATCCAATTAAACAACTTCAAGGAAGAATTGATATTCCAAATGGTGATTCGCCCGTTAATTTAGTTCATTTAAATGATGTGATTTCATTTATTGAATTGTTAATCCAAGAGCAAAAATTCGGAGATATTGTTAATATTTGTCATCCATCTCATCCTACGAGGGAAGAATATTATACAGCTGCAGCAGATTACTTTCAATTTCCTAGACCAACATTCATAAAAGGTAGTTCAAAGAACAAACAAATTGACAGTGAAAAATCTCAAAATTCTTACTTTTTTGAGTACAAATCAAACATATTAGATTTTTCTCAATGTTTTTAAAATCAAACAGATAAGAATGTTAATGTTTTCTTAAAATTTATTCATTTGCAACTTTTAACCTATCTTTACGTTTAAGTAATTGCTAATGAGATTTATATTATTTGTATTCCTTTTCGTTTTTCACCAAACAATTCATGCATCGCATATTGTTGGAGGTGACATCTATTATAATTATCTCGGAAATAACAACTACCAAATTAATATCACACTTTATCGTGATTGCTATTCAACTGGAGCCGCTTACGATAATCCTTTGCATTTAACAATTTATAATGCATCAAACGTGGAAATTCAAACCATTAATATCCCGTTTCCAGGAAGTACGAATGTTCCAATTGTATTCAATAATCCATGTGTAACTGCTCCAGGGGGCGTTTGTGTGGAGAAAGCAACTTATACTACAACAATTAATTTACCTCCTATTCCAGGTGGTTATACCGCTTCTTATCAACGTTGTTGTCGTGGTCCAAACGTTTCGAACTTGGTTGCACCTGAAGATACAGGTTTAACACTAACCACTCATATTCCTGGATCAGAAACTTCAATGACAGCGAATAGCAGTCCACACTTTGTCAATTATCCACCTATTGTAATATGTAATAATGATGAATTAATATTCAACCATTATGCATCAGACCCAGATGGTGATCAGTTAGTTTATTCTTTGGTAACACCTTTTGAAGGAGCAACTTCCGCTCAACCAATGCCTTCAATAATACCGCCTCCTGCATATGGACTAGTTCAATTTGCCAATGGATTTTCAAGTGCAAATCCTCTTGGTCCGGGAGCTTCAATAAGTATAAATCAATTAACTGGTGTTTTGACAGCTCAGCCTAATTTACAAGGATTATTTGTAGTTGGAATTCGAGTTCAAGAATATAGAAATGGCGTGTTAATTGGCCAAACTGTTCGCGATTTTTTATTTAAAGTGATTAGTTGTAATATTTCCATGCAAGCAACCATTCCACTTCAAGTAGATATGAATTATTTCGTTTCTTATTGTCAAGGTTTAACCGTAACATTTGACAACAATTCCTACGGTGGAACAAATTATTCATGGGATTTTGGAGTGCCAAATATTACAACAGATGTAAGTACGGTTTTCGAACCTAGTTATACCTATCCTTCACCTGGAACTTATATTGCAACTTTAGTAGTAAATCCTGGATGGCCTTGTACAGATACTGCTTACCAAACGATGATCGTAAATGAAGAGCTATCTGTAAGCTTTACTTCAAATGATTCGCTTTGCATATTAGGAAATAATTTCGATTTTAATGGTTCAGTTATTGGAACGAATAATGCCTCATATACTTGGGATTTTGGTTCACATGCATCAATTCCAAATGCAACTTCATTGGACGTTAATAATGTTGTATTCGATACTTCAGGTTTTATTGTTGTTACGTTAAACTCTAATATTGGTACCTGTTTTACAGGTTATACAGACTCAATATATATTTTCCCTTTTCCAATAGTTGATTTTAATCCACCTCCAAACTATTTGTGCGAAGGATTAACTACATCATTATTAAATAATTCAACTGGCTGTGATCAATATAGTTGGGATTTTGGAGTAAATGGGATTAATACTGATGTAAGTTCTGCTATTTCACCAACGTACACTTTTCCTGCCCCTGGAGTATATTCAGTTCAACTCATTGCAGGATCTAATGGAGCTTGTATTGATACTACCTATAAAAATTTAATAATGAATGAAATATTAAACGTTTCATTCACATCTAACGATTCACTCTGTATAACCGGAAACAGTTTTAATTTTGATGGTTCAATGGTTGGATCACCTACAACAACTTTTTCATGGAATTTTGGAAACGCTGCTTCAATGCAAAATGCGACAACTTTGGATGTATCAAATGTACATTTCAACCAATCTGGCTCTATTCCAATTACTTTAACTGGAAATTATGCAAATTGTGTAGATACTTATACTTCATCTATTTATATTTATCCTGAACCGACAATTGATTTTACGATTGAACCAGGATTGCAATGTGTGCCTTTTGAAGCTCATTTTAATGAATTATGTAATTACGTTACTACTTTAAATTATAGCTGGGATTTCGGTGATGGTGGGACTTCAAATGCTTCAAATCCAACTAATACATACTATAATGTGGGTTCGTATGATGTAAGTTTAATGATACATGCCGATATTGGATGTACAGATACATTTTATTTAACAAAATATGATATGATTCAAGTTCATCCTAGTCCTGTTTCTAAATTTATTGTAGATAAAGATGAAACAGATATCTGCCATTCAACCATTCATTTTACGGACCAATCGGAAGGTGGACTAACTTATTTCTATATGTTCGATGATCTAGAAGGAACAACAGTCCAAAATCCAAGTTACACCTTCAAAGAAGATGGCATGTTTTATCCAATTCAATATGTCACCAACGAATTTTTATGCATCGATTCAAGTTTTGAGAAGGTTACTATACTGCCTTATGCTATCTATATTCCAAATACATTTACCCCTGATGGAGACGAATTTAATAATGAATTTAAAGCAATAACCTACTTACCTGCACAATCGTGGGATTTTAAAATCTACAATCGCTGGGGTGAAATTGTATTTGAAACATTGGATCAAGATGAATTTTGGAATGGAACGTATAAAGGACAAAAAGCTCCTGATGGAATATATAACTATCATTTAATCTATGAATCGTGTGAAAATTCAGATAATGTTCATGAACTTTATGGCTTCGTTACCTTGATACGTTAAAGTTGAATCGAAAGACTCACTTTGTACATTAGGTTTTCTTTCACATAAGGACTTGTATTAGTTCCATATTTATAAAAAACACCCA
>CALPRR020000249.1 GCA_943326025.2 Candidatus Kuenenia stuttgartensis
AATTAGGTCTGAACATAAGAAAATTAAGACTTTCAAAAAATCTAACTCAATTAGAATTATCAATTGATTCAGGTGTTCCATTATCTCAAATTGGTGCAATTGAATCTGGTAAAATAAATACAACTGTTAGAACATTAATAAAAATATCTGAATCATTAGATTTAAATGTGAAAGACTTGTTTACTTTTTAATTATATTTTTATCTGAATACAATTAAGTTCACAGTTGTCATCCTCCTCAATCCTCCTTCAAAGGAGGAAGTAATTTTCTTACTTTTTAATAGTTAAAGAACTATACTTAGAAATTGGCTTATTGCTTTCTGTTTTAGCTGTTACAAAATAAATGTAACTCCCTTCAGGAACAAATTCACCGCTCATATTTGTACCATCCCATTTAAAATGAGGATCATTTGAAGTATAGACTTTTTGATTATTCTTATCCAAAATGACCACTGAAAAATCAGATAATCCTTCTGTTTCAATTTCTAAATAATCATTTACACCATCACCATTTGGAGTAAAAACATTTTTTAAATCTAATTTATAAACTGATTTTTCTTCACTAGAAATATTTTTATTTTCAGAAGGAACAACTGTTGCTTTTGAAGTTTCTGTTAGAGATTGTGCTACAATATTATTGACCGGTTGATCATTTTTATTTTGAATAGCAACAACGGTAGATTGATTAATATTAACGGTATTTGGAGAGATAAAAAGATTTTTATTTACTGGAATATCAACCAATTTATCATCCGCAATAATTGGTTCAGAAGCGACACTTTTTTCTTCTTTATTAATTGAAACGGAAGGTTGTTTAATAGCTGAAATAGTTTCTTTAACCTCTTTTACTTCTCTTAATTCATTTTTATTAACTGAAATTTGCGATTTAGTTTGTTTTTCGTTGTTTTCAGAAGTTGAATTAAGATAATAACCACCAACGATAGCAGCAGCAGAAATAGAAGAACCAATTATAATTTTAGACAATAAAGAAATACTTGACGCTGCAGGAGCAGAAACGATTTGATCCGAAATAGAATTCCATAATTTTTCATTCACTGGAAGCTCTAAATCTTTCAGTTTATTAGAAAAAATATCTTTAAATATGTCTTTATCTCCCATCACCTGTAATTTCTAATTTATATCTTAAATACCCCTTAGCACGCATGTATTGAGATTTTGAAGTACTTTCTGTAATCCCAAGTGTCGTTGCTATTTCTTGATGGCTGTATCCTTCAATCGCAAACATGTTAAAAACAACTTTATATCCATCTGGCATGTTACTTATTAATTTTAATAAATCTTCCGCCATCAACTCTCCTAATATTTGATTGTCTGATTCACCCAAATGATAATCAACAGATTCTAATTGAACATCATTATGAAATTTAGTGTTTTTCCGAATTTGATCTAAAGCTGTATTCACCATTATTCTTCTAATCCAACCTTCTAAAGATCCGATGTGATTAAAATCTTTCAGTTTAGAAAACACTTTTACAAAACCTTCTTGCAAAACATCTTCTGATTCTTCCTGATTTTTTGAATAACGAAGGCAAACTGCCATCATCTTTTTCGAAAATTTATCAAACAACAAAAACTGTGCTTTAGCATTTCCTTTTACGCATTCTTTTACTAAGGTAATTTCATCCATTGCACAATCTACTATTTAGGAAGACGATATTTATTCATTTATAGTTGCATTGATTTGCGTAAAAAGAATTAAATTCGTTTACTACTAAACAAAGTTAATAATGAAATTAATATTCACATATTCATTTCTACTCTTATTTGCTCTAGTTTCGTTCACACAACAAAACGATCATATAAAAGAAGGGAATTGGAGCGCAAAACTACTACTCAACCAAAAAGATGAATTGCCTTTTAAATTAATTATTAAAAAAATTAAAAAGGACTATCAATTTATAATCTGTAACGCTTCTGAGAAAATAACATTGTCTAAACCTGAAAAAAAAGGAGATAGTCTGATTATTAGCTTTCCAACATTTAACTCAAAAATTGTATTCAAAAAAAATAGTAAAACTCAATTAAATGGTTATTGGGTGAACTATAATAAATCCGAAAATTACAAAATACCTTTTCAGGCAATATACAATTATAAAAATAGATTTACTAATTATTCTAACGATTTAACAACTTCAAAAATCGATGGAAAATGGAAAGTTATTTTTAATCCTAACACAAATGATGCTTCACCAGCAATAGGAATCTTTTCTCAAAACAATCAATCGATTGCTGGAACATTCTTAACAGAAACTGGTGATTATCGCTATTTAGAAGGAAATCAATATGGTTCTAAATTTTATTTGTCTTGTTTTGATGGTTCTCATGCCTTTTTATTGGTTGCTAACTATGAAAATGATTCATTAAAAGGTCGCTTTTTAAGTGGTAAACATTTTGAAGGAAAATGGGAGGGAAGTAAAAACGATACATTTCAATTAGCTGATCCAGATGAACTAACAAAAGTGAAAAAAGAGGCTGTCTTCCAATTTTCATTAAAAGATTTAAATGGGAATGAATTTCATTTTCCGAATGAACAATTTAAAAATAAAGTAACGATCATTCAAATCATGGGAACATGGTGTCCAAATTGTATGGACGAAACTAGATACTATAAACAATTATATGAAAAATACCATTCACAAGGATTAGAAATAATTTCTGTTGGTTATGAAGTTGGAAATTCATTTGAAGATTACGCAAATAAAATCAAACTTTTAAAAGAACGTTTTAATTTAGATTTTACTTTTTTAGTAGGTGGTAATGCAAACAAAGGACTTGCTTCTTCTCAATTCTCTATGTTAAATGAAGTTATTTCTTTTCCAACTTCTATATATATAGGTAAAGATGGTGTTGTAAAACGAGTACATACAGGATTCAACGGACCAGGTACAGGTGAATATTATACAGAGTACGTAGAAAAAACGAATTTATTGATTGAGTCTTTGTTGAAGGAGAAATGAGACAGTAAGATTCAATATTTTACGAAAAAGAATTAAATATATAAAAATTTAATTTTTTAAAAGTCTTTCTAATCCATCCCATTTAAATGAGTTTGAAATATTTGGTAGAAATATATCTATCTCTTCAATTGTAAAATTCATTCTACCATAATTACAAGGAGCACAGGTAATAATCATA
>CALPRR020000250.1 GCA_943326025.2 Candidatus Kuenenia stuttgartensis
TAATGTTCTCTACAGAAATGGGATCAGTTGCTGGAGATGCTTCTACAATTTACTTACGTCCTGAAACAGCTCAAGGTATTTTCGTAAACTTCTTGAACGTTCAAAAATCAGGAAGAATGAAAATTCCGTTTGGTATTGCTCAAATTGGTAAAGCATTCCGTAATGAAATTATTGCTCGTCAGTTCATCTTCAGAATGCGTGAATTCGAACAAATGGAAATGCAATTTTTCGTTCGCCCAGGTGAAGAAATGAAATGGTATGAATACTGGAAAAATACGCGTATCCAATGGCATAAAGCGTTAGGATTAGGTGAACAACATTACCGTTTCCACGATCATATCAAATTAGCGCACTACGCAAATGCTGCTGCAGATATTGAATTCAATTTCCCAATGGGATTCAAAGAATTAGAAGGAATTCACTCAAGAACTGATTTCGATTTAAAACAACACGAACAATTCTCAGGTAAAAAATTACAATATTTTGATCCAGAATTAAACCAAAATTATGTCCCTTATGTAATCGAAACTTCAGTTGGTTTAGATAGAATGTTCTTAGCTGTTTTAAGTGCTTCTCACAAAAACGAAGTATTAGATGATGGTTCAGAAAGAGTTGTCTTGAATTTACCTCCTGCTTTAGCTCCTTATAAAGTTGCTGTTATGCCATTAACAAAGAAAGATGGTTTACCTGAAAAAGCAAGAGAAATCATCGACGGATTGAAATTTGACTTCTTATGTACTTACGATGAGAAAGATTCAATCGGAAAACGTTACCGTCGTCAAGATGCTATTGGAACTCCATTCTCTGTAACAGTTGATCACCAAACATTGGAAGATAACACAGTAACAATTCGTGATAGAGATACAATGCAACAAGAACGTATCGCTATTGCAGATTTACATAGATTGATTGATCAAAAAGTAAATTTGAGAACATTATTGACTGTGAACACGATGAGTGAAGTGAATAATTAAAAAAAATACAATACTAAAAAAGCCAGAGTAATCACTCTGGCTTTTTTAGTATATAAAATTCTTATCCGTGAATCGATTCCTCTTTTCCATAGTTTTGAATCACTCCAGCTTCGTATTCCAACCATTCTTTCCAACGTTTGTCAACATCGATACCTTCTCCATATTTTTTTGCAAATCCTAAAAACGTAGTGTAATGTCCAGCTTCACTTGCCATTAAATCGTAATAGAATTTTGCTAATTCTTCGTCTTGAACATTATCTGAAAGAACCTTAAAACGCTCGCAACTTCTTGCTTCAATCATCGCAGAAAATAACAAACGATCAACCAACGCTTTTTCACGACTTTCTCCTTTTTTCATAAACTTTGCTAACTCATTTACATAGTTATCTCTTCGTTCACGTCCAAAAGTCAATCCTCTTTCCAAAATGATATCGTGCACCATTTTGAAATGCTCCACTTCTTCTTTAGCAATATCCAATAAAGCCGAAACTAATTCAGGTTTCTCAGAATTGTTGATGATAATCGTAATACAGTTCGTTGCTGCTTTTTGTTCGCACCAAGCATGATCCGTTAAAACTTCTTCAATATTTGATTCAACTATTTTCGCCCAATATGGGTCAGTTGGCAATTTTAATCCTAACATATACGTTCAATTTTATCGTCGATAGAAATGGTTTTGCAAAGCTACGATATTCTATTGATTAAACCATTTAAGGTTTGTAAGAAATTGTTGATGAGTTGTGTGTTTAAATTGAACCATTTAAGGCATATAAGGTCATATAAGGAACCTGTATTGATGAATATTTTTCATTTCCCTCCTTAGGAGGGAAGATTAATGTCCAGCAACTTCTTCATCAAATGAAATGCCTTGTTTTTTCAAGATTCTGTTTACATAAATTGCAAAAAATGCCAAATAAATGAAACAGATCGTTCCTACAAAAAATGAATGATGAATACCAACTAAATCAGATAATTTTCCTTGAATTGGCGGGATAATTCCTCCTCCCAAAATCATCATCACTAAAAAACCTGAACCTTGAGACTGATATTTTCCCAATCCTGCAAGCGATAAAGAAAAAATGCAAGGCCACATTATCGAACAAAATAATCCTGTACTTAAAAATGCATAAATTGCAACATCACCTGTAGAAACTAATCCAACTCCTGTTGCTAAAGCTCCCAATATTCCGAAAACTGTTAATGTCAATGCTGGTTTATCGTTTGTAATGAAAAATGCTGCTATTTGAACTAAGACACAGATAACATACCAGTACAATCTAGTTACATTATAACCTGATTGACTTGTGAATAATAACACCAAACCAAAAGCAATTAAAGGAACTATAAATCGCAATACATTTTTAGTTATTTTAGAAAGGTTAAATACTGAAATTGCTCCAACCCAGCGACCTATCATCAAACTCCCCCAATACATTGATATAAAAGGTGCTATTTCTGATGAACCAAACTCACCAAAGTTTTTATTTTTCAATAATTCACCTAAATTACTTCCTACTGCAACTTCAACACCAACGTAAACAAAAATAGCTAACATCCCTAGTGTTAATTGAGGATATTGCATTGCTCCCCAGTTTTCTTTTTGTTTTTTGCCAGCTTTAAAAGCATAAAGTAATCCTCCAACTATAACAACCAAACCACCTGTAAGCCAGAATATTCTTTTTTGTTCTAATGGTTTTTTTATTGAATCAATTGTTGTTTGAATTGAAATTTGATCACTATTACGTTTAACTAAACCAATATCTTTCTCATTTTTTTTAGTTAATTCTAAATCATGCTCTAATTCTATCAATTGTTTTGCTTCATTTGATCTATAACTATTAAAAACAGGTGCGAAACATGCAATTAATAAACCAGTCATTACCAACAAAGTAACAACTGCTTTTTTCGCTTTCTCAGGTTTTTCATCTCTAACTCCAGCTGGTACTTTCTTTGAAAAACCAAATAGTGCAGCGGTTCCTAAAAACAATAATCCAACACAACTGTATAGAATTATAACTTTAGATAAACTTAAACTAGCAATTTGCTCATCTTTTATTGCCGCTGAAGTTCCAAACAATGCTAAAGCAACAACAATAGGTCCAATTGAAGTTCCTAAACTATTAATACCTCCTCCCAGATTTATTCTATTACTCCCTGTTGA
>CALPRR020000251.1 GCA_943326025.2 Candidatus Kuenenia stuttgartensis
TAATTAATTATTTTATCAGATTTTAATCCCCTTATTATAAACAAAAATGAACATAAAATATAAAAAGAAACAACAAGATCATTTTGAGTAGATGTACTTTGAAGTAAAAATTCAGGTGTTGTTAAAGTTATAATAAAACCAATAATTTTACTTTTACGATTTAGTCCTAGTGCATCAAAAATAGCTATAACTGAACATAAAGATCCTATAAAAAAGAATAATTGAACTAAATTCGAAAAAATATCAGATTTGCTAAGTATTTTTACATGTGAAATAAATAATTCAGCAAAAGGGGGGGAATAAATCTGCCTATAAATATGAGTAGGAAAAGGTGTAATAGATTTATTTAATATCCAATGAGGTATTCTTCCCATATGATAAGTCAATGAATCCCAATTATTAGGAGGATATACAATACCCTGAATAAGTAACAATGTAATAAAACCGGAAAAAATCAATAAAATAATTTTATTTTTTTTATTTTTAATTAATTCAATTAACTTATCGAGTTTGATTTTTTCTCTATTTTTTATAATATAAAATGATATCGTTAAATTATAGAAAAGCCAAGAAATTAAAATGCCATTATAATCAAATAAGTGAAAAATACTTAAAACTTCAGATGTAAAGAAGACAAAGAAAGAAATTGATATAAATGAGTAGATTAATTGAATATAAATAGATTCTTTACTTTTATAATTAAAAAATAAATAGGTTAGAATAAATCCGGTTAAAATAAATAGTGACATAATTTTACTTTGAAATAAAATACTTTATCATACAATATAATGCGCGAACTCCGTCTTTCCATCCAATTTTTTTTCCTTCTTCATAAGTTCTGCCATAATAGGAAATACCGACTTCATAAATTCTAATTTGTGGAATACGTGAAATTTTAGCAGTCACTTCGGGTTCAAATCCAAAACGTTTTTCTTTCAATTGAATATTTTGAATGATTTCAGTTTTAAATAGTTTATAACATGTTTCCATATCTGTCAAATTAAGATTTGTTAACATATTTGATATGAAAGTTAAAAATTTATTGCCTAATGTATGCCAAAAAAATAAAATTCGATGAGGGTTTCCACCAATGAATCTAGATCCATAAACTATATCAGCATGACCATTTAAAATCGGATTTAAAAGTAAGTTGTACTCTTCAGGATCGTATTCTAAATCAGCATCTTGTATGATTAATAAATCACCTGTGGCTTTTGATATACCTGTGTGTAAAGCTGCTCCTTTACCTTGATTAATTTCGTGTTTATAATAAGAAATTATTAAATTTTTATTTAATTCAATATAACTAAAAATAGCACCCTCAGTATCATCTTTAGAACAATCATTTACAATAATTATTTCTTTCTCAATTCCGTTTAATAAGGTAACATTCTTTATCTTATCTAATATAAGATGGATAGTTTTCTGCTCATTATATGCAGGAATTATGATTGAAAGTTTTTTCATTGCAAATATTTATTGTCTTATAAATAGAAATAGGTTACAATTATACTTAGAAAATTATAAATTTGTTCATTGCTAATTCAAATTAATTAGGTTTTAATTTTTTTAAATTCAATTGAATGCCCTATTTTTCTATTATTATTCCTTCTTACAACCGAGCTCATTTAATTGCTGAAACAATAAAATCAGTTCAAAATCAGTTGTTTTCTGATTGGGAGTGTTTGATTATAGACGATGGTTCTACTGATAATACAAAGGAAATCATTGAATTGATTTCAAATGGAGACAATAGAGTTAAGTACATATATCAAACAAATAAAGAGAGGAGTGCTGCAAGAAATAATGGAATAAAAAATGCTATTGGTGAGTATATTTGTTTTTTGGATAGTGATGATTTTTATTTAGAAAATCATTTAATAGAATTGAAAAATAAAATAGATGTTTCTTTAAATAAAAAAGCACTTTTTTTTTCTAATTACTTGTATTCTTTAAATGGAAATATAGAACACCTAGATTTTCCTAAATTGAATTTAAATGTGCAAGAATATCTTGTTTACAATCCGATTATTCCAGCTCGTGTTTGTATTCATAACTCTATTTTAAAAGAATTTCTATTTGATGAAGACATAGTCATAGTTGAAGATTTTTTGCTTTGGTTAAAAATTTCTTATAAATACCCATTTTATCATGTGGAATTAAATACGATTATCTATAATATTCATGAAGATAATTCAGTAAACATTAAAAATAATTCAGCTCAAAAAAGATTAAATGGTTTGAAAGTTTTTTTTAAAAGATATCCAAACATTAAAAAAGAATTACCAAAAAAATATTACAATTTTTTGATAGGTGATACTTGTTTTGCCATTATGAAATATTTTATTTATCATGAACACAAATGGAAAGCAATAAAATATTTGTTAATTTCTATTTTGTATCAAAAAAAACATAGTCACTTAAAACACAAAATGTTGGTTTTAGTTTATTTGTTATTTAATAAACAAGTAAAAGAGTATGCAAAATAAATTAATTATAAATGATTAAAGAAAAAGTATCAATAGTAATGATGGCTTATGATCAAGCTAAATTTATTGAGGAAGCAATAAAATCAGTATTAAATCAAAAACATAACTATGAATGGGAATTATTAATTGCGGATGATTGTTCAATTGATAATACAGAGGAAATAGTAAATAAATTCTTGAAAATTTATCCATCAAATATATTTTATTTTAAAAATGAGACGAATATAGGACTTCACAAGAATTACGCAAATACAATAAGAAAAACTACTGGTGAATTTATTGCTTTATTAGAAGCAGATGATTATTGGATTGATCCATTTAAATTAAAAAAACAATTAAGTTTAATGATAGCAAATCCGTCAATTAATTGGTCCTTTACCAATGGGGTGATGGTTGATGAAAATGGAAATGTACTTAAAGATTATAATTATCAATTTCCTGAAATTTTTGAAGGATTAAAATATATTACTAATTTTTTTAATCCTTTAAATAATACGATTGTATTCAGAAAATCGATTGAGCCTCAAGAATATCCAATTGTTTTTTATGGAATTGCTCAATGGGATACGTTTTTACATTACTTAAGATCTTTGAATGGTGATATAGGTTTTGTTTCTA
>CALPRR020000252.1 GCA_943326025.2 Candidatus Kuenenia stuttgartensis
GTTTTTCATTGCTTGAATAGCGTATTCAGTTACGAAAGGAACTGTATTAAGAACTTCTTTCATGTTTCTATATTGTTCAGTTACATTGAAAGAATATTCTAATTCTGGATAGTTTGATAAGGTATCAATTAATATGTGTTTCAATCGGTTTTCGTATTCTGCTAATTTAGAGGTTATATGATCTCTTATAATAAATGAAACTGTCGCTTCTTCAAGATGACCTTCAAAAGAAGTCGGATGAACAAATCCTTCTCTTTTTTCTGTCGTTTCTGGTGACCATTCGTTTTTTGGTAATGCTGCAACAAATTCTGAAGCAACTTTAATAGCATTAACCATTTTATTTTTAGCATAACCTGGATGAGCACTAATTCCACGAATCGTAACTGTTACAGCATCAGCAGAAAATGATTCGTCTTCAATTGACCCTAAAGTCCCACCATCTAATGTGTATCCATAATCAGCATTTAGTTTTTTCATATCTAATTGCTCAACACCTCGTCCAACTTCTTCATCTGGAGTAAATAAAATACGGATTTTACCATGTTTAATTTGAGGGTTATTTACGATATAGTGACAAAAATCCATAATAATGGCAACTCCTGCTTTATCATCAGCCCCAAGTAATGTTAGACCACTTGCAGTAATTAAATCATCTCCTATTTTTGATTTTAAATAAGGATGTCTTTCAGTTGTAATTATTTGAGTAGGGTCATCTGGCAACGTAATTGGATTACCATCATAATTTCTATGAACAATTGGTTTTACATTCGTTCCAGAACAATCTGGTGCAGTATCAATATGAGAACAAAAACAAATTGTTGGCAAATCACTATTTTCAGAATTACTTTCAATTGTTGCATAAACATAGCCCCATTCATCCATATGTGCATCTTCAATCCCCATTTCTAATAGTTCTTCAACTAATACTTTTGATAAATCCTTTTGTTTTTCAGATGAAGGAAAACTAGGTGAGATAGGATCTGCAGTTGTATCAATTTGAACATATTTCACAAAACGATCTTCAACTGTATATTTATAATTGTTCATATTCTAAGAATTGTTATTTTAGTCAAAGTTAATAGAAAATCGTAAAAATTGCCATGAGTTACTGTAGTTATTGTGAAACATTACCATTAGATAATCATCATAGGATTTATCATGATTATCACTATGGTTTTGATATTGAAAGTGATGATGAATTATTTGGACGACTTATTCTTGAAATTAATCAAGCTGGTCTTTCTTGGAATACGATTTTATTAAAACAAGATAATTTTAAAGAAGCATATGATCAATTTTCAATAAATAAGGTAGCAAATTATGATCAGACTAAAATAGATGAACTACTAAATAATGTTGGAATTATTCGAAATCGTTTAAAAATTCATGCTGCTATTCATAATGCAAATGAAATATTGAAAATTCAAAAAGAATTTGGTACATTTAAAAAATGGATCTTGTTAAATAATGATAAAACATTAATTGAATGGGTTAAATTATTTAAAAAGTCATTTAAATTTGTTGGAGGTGAAATCGTTAATGAATTTTTAATGAGTATCGGACAATTGCAAGGAGCACATATTGATACTTGCCCAATTTATAAACAACTAATTAGCAATAAGTAAAATGAAAAATTTACTTTCAATAATCTTAATCTTTATTAGCATTTCTTCATTTGCTCAATATAGTATTTATGGTGGACCAACTGTATTAAGACCTATCGGAATTGGGAAATCATTTATTGGTTTGAATTTAGGTGCAGAAATACCTAAAGACGATGAAAGTTCTGTTTATTTAAGAGCAAATTTATTTTTAAAAAAATCTGATACAACAGCTACTCCTGTTTATTTGACAAATATTGACCCAAATGATTTTTCTTTACAAAGCGTAAACACTCGAAATTCTTTGAATTATTTCACATTTGAAGGAGGGCTGAGGAGATATTTAGGTGGTGGTTATGATAATTCATTTGCATTCTTTGGTGGGACAAACATTATGGGGGTTGTTTACAGCTCTAAAGGTACTGTGGATACATTTGATAAAACTAAATATGTTTTGCCTGCTGCTAATCAAACAAGTGGAAGTGTTTTGGGTTTATGTATAGGATTAAATGGCGGTATTAAATATACATTTCCAGGTATTGGAACTATTTTTTATGATATGTCTTTAGATTATATGTTAAAATATGTATTTACAAATACAAATGTTCCAGTTCAATATTTAAGCCCTTTATTAATTTCTTTTAATGTTGGTTTTAGAAAAGAATTTTATTAAAGTAAATTTTCTAAAATTCATTTAAAAATATCAGCTATAGTTAGAATACGAATACCTTCGTAAATATCTTAATTAACTATAAAATAAACTTTGAATTTATTTCTATCATTTGGAAACACGAAGGTCCCAATATTTGGGGATTTATTGAATTACCAAAAGAATTATCTCAAGAAATTCTAACAAATCTAAAATGGCAATAAGAGGATTTGTGTAGAATTAAATAAACATCTAAAATAATTGAAATTCAATGGTATACAGCTATTTGGTTTAATAATAAATTGAATATATGATTACTTCATTGAAAAACTTAAATTCGGAAGAAATTTAAATTAGATAATGGTTCAGAAATAAAAGTTGATGTTTGGAAATAGAGTTCCATCTCCAATACCATAATCAACTTTACCTCAATTTATATTGCAAAAAAAAATACTCCTTGAACAATTCAAAATCTAATTGAATATAAATAATATATTATAAAATCGTTTTAGATTGAGAAAGAAAATGAGAATGATGAGAAGACAGGTGATTAATCATCGCTTTCGATCAATTTCTTACTCCGTCTTTGTGCCGCACGAGAGGATTTACCGATACAAGATTCACTACGCTAAGCTGTTCATCTAAATCGGCATAAACTTCTCATCCTCAAATTTATTGCAAAAAAAAATGAGAATCAGTAAAATCAATTCTCATTCCTCTCTAGGTACGCACGAGAGGATTTACCGATACAAGATTCACTACGCTAAAGCTGTTCATCTAAATCGGCATAAACTTCTCATCCTCAAATTTATTGCAAAAAAAA
>CALPRR020000253.1 GCA_943326025.2 Candidatus Kuenenia stuttgartensis
CATGGTGGAGTTTTTATGCAACCATATATTCCAAGACTTGAAAAAGTAATTGGTAAAAAAGTACATTTATTGGATACATATTTGGCAAGTGAAGGATATTTTGCTTACCAAACATCACCTGATAGAGAAGGAATGAAATTGTTGTTAAATAATGGGATTTTCTATGAATTCGTACCTTTTAATAGCGACTTTTTTGATGAATTTGGAAATGTAAAAGATAAACATAATGCCTTTTCACTATCTCAAGTTCAAGAAGGAATTGATTATGCACTCGTAATTTCAACAAATGCTGGAGTATGGAGGTACATGATCGGTGATCTAGTAAGAGTTGTGAATGTTGAACAAAGAGAAATTAAAATTACAGGTCGAATTAAACAATTTTTAAGTTTAAGCGGAGAACATTTATCTTTAGATAATATCAATTCTGCAATTCAACATGTTTCTGAAAAAATGAATGTAGAAGTGCCAGAATTTTGTATTTATGCAGATTTAGAAAATCAACGTCATTCTTGGTATATAGGCTCTAATTCAAGTTTTGATTCTTCATTATTTATAGAAAATCTAGACAAACAATTAGGAGAAATCAACGATGATTATAAATCTTGTAGGAAATACAATTTAAATAATCCAACAATAGAAGTAATTGATCCAAATAAATTTTATTTGTTCATGGAAAAAATTGGAAAAGCTGGATCACAAAATAAATTTCCAAGAGTTTTGAATACAAACCAATCAGCTAATTGGATTTCATTTCTTGCTGGTAATTTATAAGATCATTTTACCTCATAAACAAAAACACCTTCGGTTTCATTGTAAGGGTCTTCTTTCTGTTCTGATGAAATGTAACTACTAATAAAATTTAATCTTTTTGATTTAGTAATAGATACTTTGGATAATCTTTGTTCTTGAGGTCCGAATTGACTGTCACGAACAATTAGATCACCTGATTTCATTTTTTTATCAATATCTTTCTCTAAATCATCACAATAGTAAAAAAAACAAGTTTGATTCTTTTTAAATGGATTATTACCAAATTCAAAGCAAAATAATGGATGATGGTAAAATAACTTTTGGCCAGGTTTATTAGTGCTTTTTAATGAATTTGCGGCATTTATAACTTGTAACTCTAGAGCATTCGCTTTAATAGGAAAATGTTTGGTAAAAACTGAATTAAATACAATTAATACACTAACACTACCAACGATATAACTTGAAAATCTATGTTGTCCAAATCGACTCTTTTCTATGTAAATTAAATTCAACAAAACAAAGGCAGGCATTGCTTGGGTTGTGATTCTAGTAAGACCTAAAGAAGCATTTTGTCCTGTCATCCAGAAGTACGAATGCAATACAGCAACCCCTATAAAAGTTCCATAAACATAAAATATACTTGAAAATTCAATAGAACCACATCGTCTTTTAATTAGTTGGAATATTAAATAAATTAATGCGCCTAGAAATATAAATAAACCTGGATTTCCTAAATAGTTTTTATAACTCATTAAATAATGATTCCACTTTCCATGATGATAAATATCATTGTTCATAGAATAAGGGCTTTTAGTGAAATACCACCAGAAATCGTTTAATACAAAAAATCCTATGATTGAATAAAGAACAAATCCTATTAATAAAAAAGGAATGTATTTATATTGCCTATAGTAAAGAAGTAAACAAAAAATCAAAACAAGAGGTAACTGTCCCTCACTTCTCAAAAAAGGTAAAAATGATGCCACAATTGCTAACCAAAACCATTTTTTTGAAACCAATAACCAGAAGGTAACAACGAAAAATAAATTGAATAATGGTTCTGTTAATCCACCTAAAACTGTAATACTATAATCTTGAATATTAATTAATAGAATTGGAAATAAAATTGTTAGCCAAATGCTCAATTTAAATTTTGAAGCTATTTTCCAAGCTATTAGAATCGTTATAATAAAAACAAGAATGTTAAATGTTACTATCCCGCCAAAACCAAACTGTGAAAATGGTGAAGAAAAAAGAATAAAAAGAGGTTTACCCCAGTGATGTAATAATAAAACCGGATTTTCCCAAGATGCATTAGAAATGAAATAATGCATAATTCCATCACCAGAATCAGCTGGAACTTCACTTTTAATAAATTGAATGCTGTACCATGTAACACAAAAAAAAAGGGTTAATACTTTTAAAAAAGTATCAACCCAAATCTTATGATTGATTGTTTTCAAAAATTACAAAACCATTTCTGGTACAAATTCAGGAACAACTAAATCTCCTTCTGTTTTTGAAATAATTTCTTCTACTGAAACACCAGGTGCTCTTTCTAATAAATGAAATTTTCCTTCTTTAATTTCTAAAACGGCTAATTCTGTTACAACTTTTTTAACACATCCAACACCCGTTAAAGGTAAAGTACATTTTTTTAAAATCTTTGATTCACCAGCTTTATTTGAATGCATCATTGCAACAATGATATTATCAGCCGAAGCAACTAAATCCATCGCACCTCCCATTCCTTTAACCATTTTACCTGGAATTTTCCAGTTAGCTATGTCACCATCTTGTGAAACTTCCATAGCTCCTAATACAGTAAGTTGAACATGTTGACCACGAATCATTGCAAAAGAAGTTGCTGAATCAAAAAAAGAAGCTCCTTTTCTAGCTGTAATTGTTTGTTTACCTGCATTGATTAAATCTGCATCTTCTTCTCCTTCAAATGGGAAAGGTCCCATTCCAAGAATACCATTTTCAGATTGAAATTCAACTTCAATACCTTCAGGAATATAATTTGCGACCAACGTTGGAATACCTATTCCTAAGTTTACATACCAACCATCTTGTAATTCTTGTGCAATTCGTTTTGCTATTCCAACCTTATCAAGAGCCATAATCGTTCTATTAAATTTAGTTCATTTTTTAACTTCTCAAAAGTAAAGCATATTTTATAAAAAGCTATCTTTTTAAGCTATCTTTTTACTTAATATTGACTTTTGGATTCCTTATTTCATAAAATTTACAATTTGCATTCGACAATTGTATACTTTCAATTTTTCGATCCCATAAATACACTTTCAA
>CALPRR020000254.1 GCA_943326025.2 Candidatus Kuenenia stuttgartensis
GTGGATTTTATTTTTGGATACATAATTTTTTAGATTTTTAGATTTTAAGACTCAAGATGTCAAGATTCAAGATGTTAATATTCAAGATGTTAAGATTCAAGATGTTAAGATTCAAGATATCAAGACTTAAATACCAGTCTAGATATGTTATATCTTTAAGTCTTGAGTCTTGAGTCTTTAAGTCTTTAAGTCTTGTGTCCAAATTAACAACACCCACCACCTGGCGTACAAGTAGCTGCTGGTTTATTTAAATCTGCTAATGAAACTTTTAACTTATCTGCTGGAATTCCACATTTGTCTTGAGCTAAACAGTTCGTTTGCTTTGCCGTTAACAAAAAGTTAGTTCCGTCAAATTCTAAATTGTATTTACCAATTGTATCTTGCTGGTATTCCACTTCAATTTCAGCATCTTCTAGGTTCAATACCTTTTCAGATAATTCAATAATATTTTTCAATTTTTGAGGAGCCAAACGATGATCAAAATCATTTGCTTCCCATAATTGAAAGTTAACTACTTTTTCATTGCGAACAGTTCCACCGCAATCGATGAAATTTTTTGTAATCATTCCAACTTCAGTCACATGAAAGTGTTGAGGAACGAATTGCCCATTTGGCAAAATAAAACTTACTGTCTCAACAGTGTTTAATACGGGTTTAATTTCTGATAATTTCATTTTTAGATATAAGATTTAAAGATTCAAGATGTTAAGACTATTTGAACACCTGTCTTTCAGCGAAGCGATCTTATGTCTTGATATCTTGAGTCTAATTCAACAACATTCCCCAGGTTTACATTTCGTAGCTCCAGAAATTGTTAATTGAACGTAATTTTGTATTTTTTCTAACGTTTCCAAATTCAAACAGTAGCAGATAGAATTTCCTTCCACAGAACCTTTAATGATGTTTACATTTTTCAGTTCTTTCAAATGTTGAGAAATTGTTGGCTGAGAAAGTGGTAATTCACTCACTATATCGCCACAGACGCATGATTCTTTTTTTAGTAAAAATTCAATAATTGCAATTCGAGCCGGATGCCCTAATGCCTTCATTAAATTTGAAATTTCATTTTGTTCTTCTGTAAAGAAATCTGATTTTGATATTCCCATCGTTACATAATTTAAAGAATTATTTGATATATTTAATAATTCTATATTGCAATATTACGATAAAGGTTTTAATCTTCCAAATAAAAAACATTTGTTTTGGGGTAAACGTTCGTTTTTTGCATAGATTTTTGATAGGTGTTGCACAGCTTTGTTTCAGTTTCAAAGGGACAAAGCGTTGGATAGTGGATGTTTTTTTAGTTTTTCGCTACAAATTTAAGTTCACTTTTAGCGAAGCATTACAAATGCGTCGCAGCGGGAATTTTTATTTGATAATTATATATTTTTCAACAAGATTTATTTTTTTCAGGTTATTTAAGTTTTTGAATTATTGAGATTAAGATGGCTTATTTTTTATAAATGATTTTTAAAGCATCCAACAAGGCTTGTTTCCAAACTTTCATTTCATGTCCTCCTTCATAATTCGCTATGCTAAAAGTCACCTTTTTCTTGCGCTTAGTTAATTCACTTGGAAGTGTTTTATTAACAGCTTGAATAATTCCATTGTAACAATCAGATGTTCCTGTGCTCAAATAAAACAGGTGATGCTGTTTGCTCTTGTCAAAAAGTGTCCAATAATTTGGGTAATTATAGCTTTTCCAAATTGAATCTGAGAATTCATTTTTAGCATTTTTGAAAGAAGGTACATCGAATCGAGCAAATGAATTCAAATCAGGCGTCGGTGTGTAAGCTGCAGGACTCATCAATATTGCATTTTGAAATTGATCTGGATATTTTAGGATGAGTCTCAAACTTCCGTATCCACCAGCAGACATTCCGCCGATTGTTTGATGTGAAAATCCGTTGTGAATTCTATAATTAGAATTTATTTCAGACATAAAATCATTGATGAAAGCATCTTCAATTGGTTCGACACCATTAACATACCAAGAATTTCCGCCATCAGGCATAGCGATAATGAACTCTTTCAACTGATCTGTTGTAATTAATGAATCAATTGAATTTCTCAAATCATTTTCTGCCATCCAAGCGTTTTCATTTCCGCCGTGTCCATGCAATAAATAGAGTATTTCAAACTTTGAAGATTTAGATTTAAAGTATGAGGGAGGGAGGTAGATTGTGTAATTCCACTCTCGATTTAATGTTTTAGAAAAAAAGGATGTATGAATGAATCGGCTTTGAGTTCTTTCAGTCGGTTTGTTTACTTTGAAATTTGTTTCTGAACTGCATGAAAAATAGAATGTTAAGCTTGTTAAAAAGCAAATAAGAATTCTATTAGTTCGAAAGAATGTCATTAATTATTTTTAAATGATGTTCGATATGTAAATTTAAGAATTTAATGGTTTGTTTAAGGTTTAAATTACCGAAATATGGATGATTAAAATTAGCTTTTCGAGGTAAATTTTTCAAATTCGCTATTTTCTCTTTTGCTTTTTCAATTTTCAATAAAATATCATCCTTTGTAATTATTTCTTCAGGCACAACTGATTTTGGAGCCTTCGCTTTTCCTCTAGGAATTTCGTTTTTTACAAAGATGTAAGTTCTAACGAAATTAAATTTCCATTTATAATCCTTTGGATTTGATCGTTCAACAGCTGAGATTATCAAGATTGTTGAAAGTAAACTATGATCTATATGCCATCCAATCGAACTTTTTGAAATTACTGGATTTAATTTTTCGAAATGAATAAGCAGTTTCTCAAATTCATTTATTTTCTTTAAAAGATTAACTCGGTTTGACATAGTCTTATTTTTTAAATGCAAAAAAAAAAAGGAATACCAAAGTACTCCTTATTAATTTAGTGTTTTCTAATGTTGGTGACCATGAGGTCCATGAACATGACCGTGATCAATTTCTTCTTGAGTTGCAGGACGAACATCCGCTACAGAACCTTCAAATTTCAAATCAATTCCAGCTAAAGGGTGATTGAAATCCATTTCAACTTCTTCAGCAGTGATTGATAATACAGTTCCTCTTAAATGATTTCCTTCA
>CALPRR020000255.1 GCA_943326025.2 Candidatus Kuenenia stuttgartensis
GTTGAACACTTTATGATTGAAGTCATATTCAGAATGAGAATCTTTTTCGATATTTGGGAAAAATTTATAAAATGAGCGTATTAGAAGATTTAGAAAAAAAATATACAGAATCAAATCAATCGATGGAAACCTATTTACAAGGTTTGTTGCATGCGAAGCCAATAACTTATTGGGATTACATTGATACTGGTGTTTTATTAAATATTCAAAAACCTAGAACGAATTTCCCTGATGAAATGGTTTTTATCATGTATCATCAAGTAAATGAATTATTGTTTAAGATGATTCTATGGGAAATGGAGCAAGTTCATAACAATGAATCAATTACTCCTGAATTCTTTACTGACAAATTAAGAAGAATAAGACGTTATTTTGATGTTTTAGCTGAGTCTTTCAACGTGATGACTGACGGAATGGAAGTTGAACAATACATGCAGTTTAGAAATTCTTTAACACCTGCTAGTGGTTTTCAAAGTGCTCAATATCGTTTAATCGAATTCGGTTCTACAGAATTGATCAATTTAATTGATTTCCGTTTCAGAGCAACGATTGATAGAAATACTCCATTCGAACATGCATTTGAACATTTATATTGGCAAGCTGCAGGTAAAGATCATAAAACTGGAAATAAATCAGTTTTGATTAAAGAATTTGAAAAACGTTACAAAGGTGAATTTATCGATTACATGCAAAAAGTAAACACTACGAATCTTTATACGAAATTCAAATCTTTACCAGAAGATTCTCGTAAAAATCCTGAATTGATTGAAGCGTTGCGTCATTATGATTATACCGTAAATGTTAAATGGGTAATGTGTCATTACAATACTGCTGAGAAATACCTTGAAAGCGGAAAGAAAAAAGCCGAGGCAACAGGTGGAAGTGAATGGAAAAAATACATGCATCCAAGATACCAAAGAAGAATTTTCTTCCCTGAAGTTTGGACTGAAGAAGAATTGGCAACTTGGGGAGAAAATATTTAAGAATAGTTTTCAATTTATATATAAAAGTCTTTTCGTAATCGGAAAGACTTTTTTTTGCTCCCTATTTCTAAACAAATTCTAAATTTGCATTAGAATACTTAAGAATGATAGGAAAAGATATCTTGCTAAAATATGGTGCATTAGAAACACAGCTTTCTAAAAGTGAAATCATTTTTAAAGAAGGTGATCATGCAAAATATTACTATCAAATCATTTCTGGTGAGGTTAAAATGTTTAACATCAATAGAGATGGCAAAGAATTCATTCAAGGAATTTTCTCTAAGAATAGAAGTTTTGGAGAACCACCCTTGTTTAATTCAGGGAATTTATATGTTGCGAATGCAATTGCTCTTCAAGATACAAACGTTTTAAAATTGTCTAAGGATTCTTTTATTCAATTACTAAAAGAAAATCCAGATATACATTTAGAATTTACTCAAACCTTAGCCGATCGATTGCATTTTAAATCATTGATGGCTGCTGAAATTTCAAATAATGATCCTGAAGCTCGAATTTTAACATTGTTAGATTACTTAAAATTCACAATTTATAAAATTGAAGAGCCATTTGAATATGAAGTTGAATTAACACGTCAACAAATAGCTGATTTAACAGGTTTAAGAGTTGAAACTGTCATTCGATCAATAAAATCGTTGGAGAAGAAAGGGAAATTAAAAATTGTAAGTAGAAAAGTTTGGAGGTAAATATTAACCTCCAAATCTTTACTTAATTATTTTCGTTCAATTTTTTCATAAGATGTCACAATTCCTTTGATTAAAGCTGAACTGAAACCACTGTGTTCCATTTCATTTAAACCTACAATTGTACAGCCTTTTGGAGTTGTTACCTTATCAATTTCTTCTTCTGGATGACTACCGTTTGTAATCAATAATTCAGCAGCACCTTTAACCGTTTGAGAAACGATTTTTGTAGCTGTTTTTGAGTCGAATCCAACTTGAATTCCACCTTGAATCATGGCACGCATAAATCTTAAAACATATGCAATTCCACATGCTCCTAATATTGTAGCAGATTCCATTAATTGCTCGTCAATCACGACAGTATCACCTAAATGATTAAAGATTTCTGTGATTGTTTCTTGACGATTCAAATGATCTCTACCAAATGAAATTGCAGTAATCGATTCATTAACAGCTGCAGCCGTATTAGGCATTGCTCTAAAAATATCGATATCAAAATCGAAACAAGCTTTCATTTCTGCAGTTGTTATTCCTGTTGCTACAGAAACAATTGTATGACGATTTCCATCAAAAAAGGAAGCGAATTCAGTTAAAAAAGGGATGATTGTATAGGGTTTTAATGCTAAAATGATAATATCACACTCAGCAATTAATTCTTTGTTATCAGATGTAAATACTACGTTCTCTGATTCAAATTGCTTTAACGAAGAAATATTTCTTCTTGATCCATAAATTTTAGCAGTTGTGTTTTTTTGACGAATTCCATTTAATAATGATAATCCTAAATTTCCACAACCTACAATTCCTATTTTTTGCATTATAATTTATTTTTGACAAAGTTAGCTTTTTGATTTAAATTAAATCGATTAATCTCAAACTAAAAATGTTACTTTTGTTACAGTTGAAACTATAAATAAACAGTAATTCATATGAGATTTTTATCAGCATTAGTGCTTTTATTGAGTTCGATTCATATTTCTTTAGCTCATGAGTATTACTTTGCTTTTGCGGAAGCGCAGTACAATCATTCAACAAAACGCATTGAACTTTCACTTTCTGTTTCAACTCACGATATAGAACATTATCTTCAGGACAGAGGCGTAAAAGTAAAAGAATTGGAAGATTTTCAATCAGATACTTTAATGCAAAAAGAATTTTCAACTGAATTATTAAAAGGAATTTCGTTCTCAATCAACAGTTCAGTTGTTGGCTATAAATTAATTGGTTATCAAGTAAATAAAAATGGATTAACCGACTTCTTTTTCCAATCAGAAGTAATTGAGTTATCCAATGAAATCAAGGTTCGATTTGATCTATTAATGAATCAATACAAAGAACAACA
>CALPRR020000256.1 GCA_943326025.2 Candidatus Kuenenia stuttgartensis
GTTTTTAAAGTCAATTTTACGACCTAAACCATCAGTCATATGTCCATCATCTAAAGCTTGTAACAACAAGTTAAATACATCTGGATGTGCTTTCTCAATTTCATCTAACAATACGATAGAATATGGTTTTCTTCTAACTTTTTCAGTTAATTGACCACCTTCTTCATATCCAACATATCCCGGAGGCGCTCCAACTAAACGAGAGATAGAGAATTTCTCCATGTATTCTGACATATCAATACGAATTAACGCATCTTCTGTATCAAATAAATATTTCGCTAAAACTTTAGCTAATTGCGTTTTACCAACACCTGTAGGACCCAAGAAAATAAATGAACCGATTGGTTTGTTTGGATCTTTTAAACCAGCTCTATTATGTTGAATAGCTTTAACAACTTTAGAAACAGCTTCATCTTGACCGATAACTTTACCTCTCATTTCCTCACCCATTTTCACAAGCTTTCCACTTTCAGTTTCAGCTATACGAGTTACAGGAATTCCACACATCATAGAAACAACTTCGGCAACATGCTCTTCAGTAACAACTACTCTATTTGCTTTAGATTCTGTTTCCCATTTTTTTGTTTCAACTTCTAACTGCTCTTGTAATTTACGCTCGTTATCACGTAACTCTGCAGCTTTTTCATATTGTTGAGATTTGATAACTTCGTTTTTCAAATCTTTTAATTCTTCAATACTTTTTTCTATTTCAAGAATTTCTTTAGGAACATTGATATTTGTTAAATGAACTCTTGATCCAACTTCATCTAAAGCATCAATAGCTTTGTCTGGAAGGTGACGATCAGTAATATATCTTTCAGTCAATTTTACACATGCAGCAATTGCTTCATCTGTAAAAGTTACTGAATGATGATCTTCATATCGTTCTTTGATATTATTCAAAATTTGAATCGTTTCTTCTACGGTAGTAGGCTCAATAATAACTTTTTGGAAACGTCTTTCTAATGCACCATCTTTTTCAATATGTTGACGGTACTCATCCAAAGTTGTTGCTCCAATTGCTTGCATTTCACCTCGTGCTAATGCAGGTTTAAACATATTAGAAGCATCTAATGAACCACTTGCACCTCCAGCGCCAATAATTGTATGAATCTCATCTATAAAAAGAATAATGTCTGGATTTTTCTCAATCTCTTGCATTACTGCCTTCATTCTTTCTTCAAACTGTCCACGGTATTTTGTACCAGCTACCAATGAAGCTAGATCTAAAGAAACTACTCTTTTATTAAATAAAACACGAGAAACTTTACGTTGAATAATACGAATTGCTAATCCTTCAGCAATAGCACTTTTACCAACTCCTGGTTCACCAATTAAGATTGGATTATTTTTCTTTCTTCTAGCCAAAATTTGACTAACTCTTTCAATTTCTTTTTCACGACCTACAATTGGATCTAACTTTCCTGCCTCAGCCATTTTAGTCAAATCACGACCAAAATTATCTAACACAGGTGTTTTAGATTTTGGATCAGTTGGTTTTTTCTGTGCTGCGAAAGATTCGCCTTCTTCATCTGAACTTCCAGGAAATTCAGCTCTTGGAGTAATGTTTTGTTCTCTCATATTTTCTAATTCATCTTTAACATTATCATAAATAACACCGTACTTATTCAAGGTCAAACAAGCAACATTATCTTCACTCTTTAAAATTGAGAGTAACAAATGTTCTGTTCCTATAATTGTACTTTTATATAATTTAGCTTCTAAATAAGTTATTTTAAGGACACGTTCAGCTTGTTTCACCAAAGGAATATTAACTAAAGGCTGTTTGACTGTTTTTGTATTCTTAATTAAATTTCTCTCAACTTCTTGTCTAATAGCTTGAAGATCCAAATGAAACTCTTTTAAAATCCTAACAGCCTTACCATCCCCTTCTCTAATTATACCTAATAAAAGATGCTCTACACCGATAAAATCATTACCTAGACGCAATGCTTCTTCACGACTAAAACTAATCACATCTTTAACTCTTGGAGAAAATTTTGCTTCCATACTTTAAAACTTCACGACTAAATAAACAATTTCTAGCCATTTACAAAGATAAAATGAATTAAATGTTAATAACTAAGTTATTTCATCAATTTTCCACAGAATTTTGTGAATAAATAGCAATTCACCTACTCCATTTGTAGCGATTTATTAATTAATTTCGAAGCTTGCTTACTACTGTAGCAACTTAATAATTGAAAATAAAAAATTAATATGGCAGAAGGAGAAAAAATAATCCAAATTAACATTGAAGATGAAATGAAATCTGCTTACATTGATTATTCAATGTCTGTAATTGTTTCAAGAGCTTTACCTGATGTACGCGATGGTTTTAAACCTGTTCACAGACGTGTATTATATGGAATGCAAGATTTAGGAGTATTTTCTAATAGACCACATAAAAAGTCAGCAAGAATTGTTGGAGAAGTTTTAGGGAAGTATCACCCACATGGTGATACTTCTGTTTATGATACAATGGTGCGTATGGCACAACCTTGGTCACTTCGTTATCCTTTAGTGGATGGACAAGGTAACTTTGGTTCGGTAGATGGCGATAGCCCCGCTGCAATGCGTTATACTGAAGCGAGATTGAAAAAAATCGCTGAAGAAATGTTAGATGATTTAGATAAAGAGACTGTTGATTTCTCTCCAAACTTTGATGAAAGTTTGTTGGAGCCAACTGTCATGCCAACTAAAATCCCTAATTTATTATGTAATGGTGCGAGTGGAATTGCTGTAGGTATGGCAACAAACATGGCCCCACATAATTTAACAGAAGTAATTGATGGTATCAATGCTTATATCGAAAACAACGATATCGCTTGTGAAGATTTATTACAATATGTAAAAGCACCAGATTTCCCAACTGGAGGTATCATTTATGGTTACGAAGGTGTTCGTGATGCTTTAACAACAGGTCGTGGACGTATCGTAATGCGTGCGAAAGCTGAAATTGAAGAAGTAAACGGAAGAGAACAAATTATTGTAACTGAGATACCATATCAAGTTAACAA
>CALPRR020000257.1 GCA_943326025.2 Candidatus Kuenenia stuttgartensis
TACATAAATATTTGTCATATTAATATCAAAATCATCTTAAAATCAAAAAAAGAGGCTAATATCAAATATTAGCCTCTTTTTTTAAAACTAAATACCTCCCAATTAAACTTTTATGTACTATCAATTTCTTTGTTAATTTTACAGGAAAAAAATTGAATACAGAAAAGAATAAACAATTGAATTTAAGAACGATAGTCATATTATTTTTTTTGGTGATTTATCAATTTCAATTGAATTCTCAAACGACATTTAATCCCATTTATTTATTTAGAAATTATTCTGTTGATCAAGGTTTACCAAGTTCAGAAATTTATGATATTGAACAAGATAAAGAAGGTAATATCTGGTTTGCATCAGATAGAGGAGTTGTAAAATACAATGGAGATGAGTTTGTTCAATACCACGAAAAAGATGGATTAATTAGCGATGTCGTATTTCAAATTTATAAAGATTATAATGATAGATTGTGGTTTGTTTCTCTTGAAAATCAATTGTGTTATTATGAAAGTGGTAAAATAAAGCCATTTAAATACAATAAAGAAATTGTAAATAAAATTCCCAAAACTACCCATCCCGATAAGAATCTCTATATTTCTAAAGATAATACAATTATAATGGGCTTCAGAAATAATGGTGGATATCAAATTAAAAGTAATGGCAATATTAAAAAACTGAAAACCATAGAAAACGCAATAATAGTAGAAAAGTATAATCAAAAAAGTATCTGGTATTCATCGTCTAATTTTAAAATCACTGATTTTGCATTTTATTATTCTAAGGAACATCAATTAAAGAAACTCCAAACATATTCAACATGTTTACAGATTGAAAAATCAAAATTATTGACTCTATCTACACCCACAAATAATTTATTTTCATTTTCAAATTGTATCTATGATTTAGATAAAAATAAAAAATTACTGGATTTAAAAGACACCAAAATTATTTCTCTTAATTTTCTTAAAAATACAATTCTTGTTGGTGGGTTAAAAAACGGATTACTTGTTTATCGTTTCGAAAATGGAAGATTAATTTTTAAAGAAAAAATGTTTGAAAATCTTTCCGTGACTGATGTTGTGGAAGATAAATCAAATGGATTTTGGATCTCAACATTGGAATCTGGTGTTTTTTATTTACCGAATATTCATTTTAAATCTATTTCAACAAATGAAGGTCTGATTTCAGATGAGATAAAGAGTATTTATTCTTTCAAAGGCACTACTTATTTAGGATTAGTAGAAGGTTCATATCACAAAATCACGAATGATCAATTGTATTCATTTACAAATCATCAACCAAGCTTCATAACATTTAGTAATTATAATAACGAAGTACTTTATTCGACAGGGGTGGGAGTTTATTCCTCTAAAAAGTATATATTGGGTTATTGGCTAAGAGATTTATATTCAAATAAGGGAATAGCTTATGGAGTGAGAGATCATATTTTTAGATTCAAAAATGGTACAATCGATACAATAGGTCTATTGGTTAATAATAAATTAACGGCTGCAAATAAAGAGTATTCGTATTCTTCAGTTGTAGCTGATGATGATGGAGTAATTTATGCTGGAAATAAATTTGGAATTTCTATTTGTATAGGAAATAAGATAGTTCCTTTTAAGCAAAAAGAATTTAAATATAGAGTTACTGATTTAGCTTATTCAACTAAATGGGGAATAGTAATAGCAACAAGAAGTAATGGGATTTTTCAATATAAAAACAAACGATTTGAACCAATTAAGAATTCAATTTGTCAAGATATTACCTGTCTTTTTATTGATGATAAAGAAAATTTATGGGCAGGAACTACGAAAGGATTATTAAAATTAAATCAACAAGGAAATCGTATTTCCATAGGATATATTTCAAAAAATCTTGGATTGATTTCGAATGAGATCACTTGTATAAATGTTACTGATGAAAAAATATGGGTTGGCACCAGAAAAGGCCTAACTGTTATTGATAATCAAAACTTTAGGATTAAAAATTCAGATTACAAAATCCATTTAAAATCGATTGAATTAAGTAAAAATAGAAATGTAAACATCCAAAAATCAATTAACATTTCTCACAAGGAAGACCTGATAAAAATAAAGTTTAGAGTTGTTAATTTTATTACTAAAGGCAAATATAAGTACCGATTGCATTCAAATTCAGATTGGACAATTGTCGATAAGCCAGAGATTATGCTTATTAATCCTGATGATGGTTCTTATGAATTAGAAGTTGCTTTTTTAAATGAAAATAACGAATGGTCACAAGTCCAAAAAATTCTCCATTTTGAAGTAACACCTCCATTTTGGAAAACAGTTTATTTTAAATTACTGATGGGATTTTTAATTGCATTCATAATATATATATACATCCATTACAAAAGGAAGCAATTTGAAACAAAACAAAAGTTATTGATTTTAGAACAAAAAGCATTATTTGCACAAATGAATCCGCATTTTATTTTTAATACATTAAACTCTATTCAAAGTTTTCACCTATACAATGAAATAGATAAAGCAGAATATTTTTTAGGTAAATTTTCTAAATTATTACGAGAAACGCTTCATATTTCTAGAAATTCTTCAATTTTAGTTTCAAAGGAAATAGATATGTTAGAGAAATATTTAGAATTAGAGCAAATGCGTTTTTCAGATAAATTTGAATGGAAAATCAATTGTAATTTGAATCATAATGATGCGATATATAGGATTCCAAACATGTTGATACAACCATTTATAGAGAATTCAATTAAACATGGTTTTATTGAAAACAGGAAAGATTATATTATTGAAATCAATTTGATATATATTGATGATTCAACCATAAAATGTCAAGTTATTGATAATGGAATAGGAAGAAAAACAACAATCGCTAAAGAAAATAATATTCAAAATGGTTTTGAATATATTTCATATGGTGAAAAAATAACAATCGAACGTTTGAATTCTTTCAATAATAGGAAAAACAAAAAATATGGACATCAAGTGATTGATTTAGAGAAAGGTACAATGGTTGAAATAA
>CALPRR020000258.1 GCA_943326025.2 Candidatus Kuenenia stuttgartensis
TCAATTTGATGAAAACGATCGTAGATTTTTTCTAATTCATCTTCAGCTATTCCGATACCATTATCTTTTATTGAAAAAAAGAATTTATTTTCATCAATTTTTGTGTCAATTTCAATTTTACCACCATGATGATTAAATTGAATTGCATTAGCTAAAAGATTACTTAAAATCAAGTGAAGCTTTTCCGAATCAGTTCTAAAAATGGTATTTTCTTCAATTGTATTATTAAAAATTAATTGAATACCTTTTTTATCCATTTTAGTTTTAAAAGATTCAACTACATTTGAAACCAGCGAAGTAATATTTACCGAAATAACTGAAAGTGGAGATTCTCCAGCTTCAATTTCTGCAGATAAGAAAATATTTCTTAATTGAAAATCTAAATCGAAAGTTTCTGAAAAAATCAAACCAGCAAATCTTTTCATAGATTCAACATCCATTTCTCCTTCTCTAATGTTTTTAGACAACTCTAAAATTGAAGCAATCGGATTATTAATTTCGTTTCTAATATTCGATAAAAAATTACTTTTCAAATTTTCAGAAGCCAGTAATTTTTGATTCACTGTGTTTAACTCTTCTATTAGAAGACGTTCATCTTCTAACATTTTTTTATTATCATCAAAGCGTCTTTTTAATTCGCTCAATAACTCTTCATCCGTCAATTGTTTTTTCATAGTATTTTAAAATAAAATGTTTAATAAATATGACATTACAGTTATATTTTTTGAAACATAGTCGGTTTAATTTGTCTTAAAGGAACATCATATCCTGAAATAGATTCAGAATGGCCAAGGAAAAAATAACCACCTTTTCGTAAATGAAAACATAATTTATTTATTACTTTCTCTTGAGTTTCCCTGTCAAAATAGATTAATACATTTCTACAAAAAATAAGATCAAAATCTTTAGGGACATCAAATGAATTATCCATAAGATTCAATCTTTGAAAACGTGTCTTTGCTCTTAATTCTGGGATAATTCTAACCGTTGGGTTTTCAATATCCTTACTTCTCAATAAATATTTTTTCTTTTGTGCTAAAGGAATAACATCCACTCTATCCATAGGATAAATAGCTAAAGCTGCTTTTTCTATAATTCTAGTAGAAATATCTGTTCCAAGAATAGAAAAATCAAAAGTTCTTTTTCCTTCTAAAAATTCGCTTATCACAATTGCAGTAGTATAAGCTTCTTCGCCAGATGAACTTGCTGAACTCCAAACTTTAAAAGTTTTTTCTGAATGATTGCTATAATGTTCTGGTAAAATAACATCCTTCATAAAATCAAAATGAGCAGATTCTCTATAAAAATCCGTTTTATTCGTTGAAACTAAATCAATCATATTTATGATTTCAGCTTCACCACATTTCCCAGATAAAATAAATTGACTATACTCCCTATATGAATTCATGTTGTTAATTCTTAATCTAGGTTTTAATCTAGACTCAAGCATTATCTTTTTCGTTATAGGTAATTTAATTCCATAATTATCATAAATAAATGCAGCCAATTTATGGAAATCTGCATCACTTAACGTGTTTTTTGAAGTATCTTCAATCATAACTAATTAAATAAACCATTTCTTACCGTACATCTCAACAAAAATGCAACAGGATTATAGGATCCAACTATTGCACCTGGTTGATAGATGTATTGAAAACTTGGTTGAAGATTGATAAAAGCATTGACTTTAATATTGTAATTAAATTCTGCTTCAATCTCATTTTTAGCAAACCCTTGTTCTCGAACTAATTTATCATTTACAAATGGACAAAATGCTCCAATTGAAATAACATCTTCTGGACGTTTCTTAAACAATCCAGTATAACTTATTCCACCACCAATACTATAATTATAAAAATTTTGTTTTCCAGGTACATAATCCAATGCTACAAAACCTGATAAAAATTGGCTTGAATCTTGTTTTTCAAACCTTAAAACTCTATCTGCAATTAAATACAAACCACTATTACCTTTTACCATTGGATGCTTTCCTAATGAATCTTCCGGTCTCGTTAAATCATAAAATATATGTCCCGTATGATTCCAAACACCAACTTTATAAGATGACTTCCAATGATCGTTTTTAACATTTCTAATTTCAGCTTCATTCAGAATCATTACCCCTTCACCTTCTGTGAAATTGTAAGAATCTCCATGAAGATTGATTTTTTGATCTCCGCCTGAACCTTCTGTAATTGCAGAACGAAAATAGAATTTATTGAAATTATACTCCCCTCTAAATGCTAATGCTGTAAAAGGATACGTAGAAAATGAAGGCACGTTTACAGTAATTGCAGGACTTACACCAAAAGAGCTATTAATAAAATTAAATCCAGTAGTAGAATTGGCAAAATCATAATTTATATCATATTGTCCTGCTAGTAATCTAAAATTTTTAAAGGTATGTTCATAATACAAACAATATATAAAATTTCTAAATTCAATGATATTATTTTTAGACAATGTCAAATGCTTCGCTTGAGGTGCTTCCATATTATCAAAATACTGTGTATCATGAAGGTATTTAGCTGTAGGATTATTACCATAAGTATTTAGTAAAAACATAGAAAACTTTCCATTTTTCCACATATTATTTTCTTCGGTAAATAATGTCAATTGAACACCAATAGAACCTAAATAAAATTCTCTCGTTTTTGATTGAGTTGTAAATCCTCCAAAATCACCATTCCACAATTCAAATGTATGTAGATCTAATCCATTATCTACTCGAGAAAACTTTAACTTATCCAAAATTGTTGTATCTACTTTCTTAGAATTTGATGAAGTATCTTGTTGACCATTTACTAAAAAAGTAAAATTTAATAGTATTAATATTAGTATAAATATTTTTTTCATATAGTTAAAAAGTCAGATGAAATTCTTTATCATTCCATCTGACATTGTTTTTTAATTAAAACTTTTGGTATTCGCTGTCTAAACTGTCATTACTATCTAAATCGATAAACACATTATTTGATTTTGTTGAAGACGATTTACTTTTAGCA
>CALPRR020000259.1 GCA_943326025.2 Candidatus Kuenenia stuttgartensis
AACCAAATCTGAACATCAAACCAAATATGAGGATCGTAAGAATGTGAATTCAATTGAATCAAATTCGATTTATTAATCCCATCAGAAAATGAAATCACAGCTTTTTCTTTCTTTAATCGATTAAATAAATCAGCCATTTTACCTTCTAAATGTAATCCGTTCATCACGATTACGCTTGCATCGCCCAACGCCCTAACATCTGATGGTTTAGGTTCATACATATGTGGATCTACCCCTGCTCCCATCAATACTTTAACATGATAGCTGGAATCTAATAATTGATTGACCATGTCACCTACGATAGTAGTCGTACAGACAATGTTTTTTTTATTCAAATTTCGTTCAACATTCCATTTACATGAACTAAATGAAATCAGTAATATGATTATGTAGAAATAATTTTTCATTCGATTACTTTTTGAACAAAAATTTTCTTAGAAACGATTGCAGAAATATTCATTTCACTTTGATCAATTTGAATTCGTAAGGAATCATCAAAAGGAAACTTTTCTAAAACTTTTATTTCAGATCCTAATCCTATTTCGTAACGTTTTAAAAATTGAAAAAAATCCATCGATCCATCTTCTACTCCTGTAATTGTATAGATGGTATTCAATTCAATAGCATTTAATGGAAAAGATACTTTCAACGAAGGATAAACCCCATTTTTATCAGGAATTGGATCTCCGTGTGGATCAAATTTTGGATTCCCCAAGAAATCATCTAATTTATCAGTTAATTGCTTGGATTGAATATGTTCCAATTGTTCGGCAATATCGTGTACTTCTTCCCAACCAAACTTCAATTTATCAACCAAAAAAACTTCCCATAATCTGTGCTTCCTTACAATTTGTGCTGCTAGTTTACTCCCCTTTTCCGTAAGTTCAAAACCTTTGTATTTTAAGTAAGTAATATATGATTTTTCAGACAACTTCTTAACCATATCAGTTACCGAAGACGCCTTAGTATTCATTTTTTCAGCTAACAAATTCGTTGAAATCTTGTCTTCAGTGTAAGACAAAGAATAAATCGCTTTTAAATAATTCTCTTCACTTTGAGACAACATAAAATATATTTTAAACCAAATATAAAATAATTTTTAGACTTGTCTAAAATAATTTAACGAAGATTAAAACTGAAAATTAGTTGTATATATAACTATTATTTTTAAATTTGAAATTATTACAATGAAATAATGGGAAAATTAGAACAAGATTTACAGCAAAAAAAGTTTAATAATGAGGTCATTAAGGCCAATATTAATATTTTGTTTACTGCGAATTTTATCTATAATCAAATCTCTTCGTATTTAAAACCATACGATTTAACGCATGAGCAATTCAATGTGCTTCGCATTTTAAGAGGAAAATATCCAGAATGTATGTGTCAAAAAGATGTATTAAGTAGAATGGTTGCTCCAAAATCTAACTTGACTTTAATCGTAAAAAAATTAGTTGCAAAAAAATTAATCGCAGTATTACAATCTCCAAAAGACAAAAGAGAATACGAAATTTCAATTACTGAATTGGGATTAGAAAAACTAAAAATATTAGATACAGAATTAATAAAACAAGATCATAACATTACCAAATTAACGGAAAATGAAGCGATTCAATTAAATGAATTGTTAGATAAAATTAGAAGTTAAAAAAAAATTACACTAATAGTTGTACATATAACTAATTAAGAAAATGGAAAAGAAAATTATAGCATCATTCAAAGCTCCGATCAGTAAAAGTATGGGACCGCATGTGCGACAAGTCATACCGAGCACCGTTGGAGATTTAGATCCTTTCGTATTTTTAGATCACTTTGGACCATTCAAAAAATCTCCTGATTTCAAAGGTGTTCCTCCTCACCCCCATGCAGGAATTGCTACGATTACTTATTTGTTGGAAGGAAGTAATCGTCATATTGATAGTTACGGTCACGAAGCTTTGATACAAAGTGGTGATTTGGCATGGATGCAGGCAGGAAAAGGTATTATTCATGCAGAAGGTCTAGACGAAGTTGGAACGGAAAATGAACAAGTTCACGGTTTACAATTTTGGATTTCTCTACCTGCAAAAGATAAATTCATTGAACCTGACTTTTTTCATTATTCAAAAGATCAATTACCAGTTTTAGTTGAAAATGAGATTGAATACAAAATTGTTGTAGGAGAATTGAAAGGAGAAAAATCTCCCGTAACTTCACTTTCTCCTGCGATGATATTTGATATTCAAATTCTAGCAAATAAAGAATTTGAACTACCGATAGAAACGGATTATTCAAGTGGGATTTATGTGATAGATGGAGAAATTGAAATTGATAGTAAAATCTTAACGCCAACTACCATGACAAAAATGAGTTTTGAAGGAGAAAAAATTCAAATCAAAACTAAAAATCAAGCAAGAATAATCGTTTTGGGAGGTTTACCTCTAAATGAACCGATTGTTGGTTACGCTTCGTTTGTAATGAATTCAATGGAACAAATTCAACAAGTTGTAGATGATTATCAGATGGGGAAAATGGGGGAAATAGGTTGAGGTTGAGATTGAGAATGAGAATGAGAATTAGTTTAAGATTTAGGTGAAGAGTGAAGAACAAACAAATAAATAAATAAAAACAAAATGAAATTATTAGAAAAGTTTAAAATTGGTGATTTAGAGTTAAAAAACAGACTTGTAATGGCGCCAATGACAAGAAGTAGAGCGAATGCTCAAGGAGAAGTTAATCACTTAATCGTAAAGTATTACGTTCAACGTGCTTCAGCTGGTTTGATAATCACAGAAGCTGTAAATATCTCTGAACAAGCAATCGGAAGTCCTTTGACTCCAGGACTTTATACTCGAGAACAAATTACAGCTTGGAAAAAGGTAACTGATGCAGTTCACGAAGCGAATGGATTAATTTTCGCTCAGTTATGGCATACGGGAAGAGTTGGTCATTCAATCGACAAAAATGGTGTTTTACCTGTTTCGGCTTCAGCAATTGCAATTGAAGGTCAAACACATTTCACATC